>CALGOD010000335.1 GCA_937957845.1 uncultured Nocardiopsis sp. | reverse complement strand
CCTGTCCTCGGCCCGAAGCGGCGCCGATCTGGTGGTGGCCGACCTGCCACGCTCGTTCGACCCGGCCACCGTCGTGTTCCTCAACCGCTCCGAACTGGTGCTGCTCGTCGTCCCGGCGGACGTGCCCTCGGTGGCGGCCGCCTCCCGGGTGCTCTCCCGACTACGGGAGGAGGCACGGGCCGTGCGGGTGGTGGTGCGCGGTGCCCGCGGCGAACTCAGCGCGGACGTGGTGGCGCACTCGTTGAAGGCGGTGCTGGGCGCCGATCTGCCGCCCGAGCCGGGCCTGGCTCGACTGCTCGCCGCCGGTGACGTGCCCGCCCGCCACCCCCGCTCACCGATGGCCCGCTTCTCCGACCGGTTGGTGGCCGGACTCCGCACGCCGGGACAGGAACGGTGAGCGCCCTGGTGGAGGCCGTGCGCAACCGCCTGGTGGCCTCCGGGACACCGGTGAGCCCGTCGAGCGTCGCCGCGGCGCTGCGCGCGGAGGGGGGACTGCTCGGCGACACCGAGGTCCTGTCCATGACCCGTCGGCTGGCCGCCGAACTGTCGGGAGCCGGGCCGTTGGAGGAGCTCATGTCCCGCGAGGTCACCGACATCCTCGTCAACGGTCCCGACGAGGTGTGGGTGGACGACGGCGGTGGCCTGCGCCGGACCGAGGTGCGGTTCGAGTCGGAGGACGCGGTGCGCCGGCTGGCGCAGCGGCTGGCGGCACAGGCGGGACGACGCCTGGACGCGGCCGTGCCCTACGTGGACGCCCGCCTTCCCGGCGGGGCCCGGCTGCACGCGGTCCTGCCACCGGTGGCGCCCTCCGGCACCTGTGTGTCCCTGCGCCTGCCACCCCGGAGGATGTTCACCCTGGAGCAGTTGGCCGACCGTGGGATGGTGACCCCACGTGGAGCGGCCCTGCTCGGGGCGCTGGTCAGGGGGCGTGCGCCCTTCCTGGTCACGGGTGGCACGGGCACCGGAAAGACCACCCTGTTGTCCTGTCTGCTGTCCCTGGTGGACCCGCGGGAGCGGATCGTCCTCGCCGAGGACTCCCCCGAACTGCGCCCCGAGCACCCGCACGTGGTCCGGCTCCAGACCCGTCCGGCCAACATCGAGGGCAGCGGTGAGGTCTGCCTGCAGACCCTGGTCCGTCAGGCGTTGCGGATGCGCCCGGACAGGCTGGTGGTGGGCGAGGCACGTGGCCCGGAGATCGTGTCCCTGCTGGGAGCCCTGAACACCGGTCACGAGGGCGGCGCGGGCACCCTGCACGCCAACAGCGCGGGTGACGTGCCCGCCAGGGTCGAGGCGCTGGGGTGCGCGGCGGGGCTGGACCGGGCCGCCGTGCACAGCCGCCTGGCCGCCACACGGGTCATGATCGTGCACCTGGTGCGGGGCTCCCAAGGGCGCAGGGTCGCCGAACTGCGGGTGCTGCGTCGTGACGGGTCGGGATTGGTGCGGTCGGTGCCCGCGGTGTCCTTCGATTCCGACGGCACCTGCCGGGAGCACCCGGGCGCGGAGGAGGTGACGGCCCGGTTGGGCGGGGGGTGGCGGCGGTGCTGAGCGTTCTGATGGCCTGTGCGGCCGTACTGGTACTGCTGTCCCTGTTCCCCGACGCCTCCCGGAACCGTCTGGAACGTGTCCTGGGTCGACCCCGCGCCCCGACGATCCGGCGCACGCGGTGGCGGGTGCCGTCGGTCCGCGCCGGCGAGAGCACGCAGCGACGCCGCGCGGTGGTGATGTTGTGCCGGGTGCTGGCCGCGGAGTTACGGGCCGGGCAGCCACCACAGGAGGCCCTCCGCGTGGCCACCACCGAGGCGGGGCCCCTGGTGGGTCCGGTGGCGACCGACGCCGAGTCGCTGCGCCTCGCCGCCGACCGCGATCCCGACCTGTGGGCCCTGGCCTACCTGGCGGTGTGCTGGGAGGTGGCGGCGGACACCGGTGCGGGCCTGGCCGAGGTGGTGGACACACTGGCGCACGACCTCACCGAACAGGAGGACCAACGGGCGGAGGCCTCCGCCCGTACCAGCGGACCGCGCGCCACCGCGTTCGTGCTGACCGGGCTGCCGTTGGTCGGCACGGCGATGTCCCTCGCCCTGGGAGGGTCGCCACTGGCGTTCCTGTTCACCACACCGCTGGGCCTGACGTGCCTGCTGCTCGGGGTGACCCTGGACGTTCTCGGGGTCTGGTGGACCCTGCGCATGGTGCGCTCGGCGACCACCGCCGTCTGAACACCTCCGCGAGGAAAGAGGTCGTACATGTTGCTGATGGTCACGGCGGTGTGCGCAGCCGCCGGCGCGTGGACGCTGTCGGGTGCGGGATCCGCGCATCGGTTACGTGTGCCCTCCCCCGCGCCTCCCCGGAGGGGCCTGCCGCTTCGGCGTTGGGGACCGGTCGCGGCGGGGGCGTTCGTGCTCGTGACGGCCACGGCGTCGTTCGGAGTGGTGGGGGCCCTCCTCGCGGCCGGTGCGGGGGCGGCCCTGTGGATGCGTGCCCGCAGGGCCGCCGCCCGTTCGGAGCGGCTTCCGGTGACCTCGGACCTGCCTGTGGTGATCGGCCTGATCGCCGCGGGCGTGCGCGCCGGGGCGACGGTCCCCGCCTGCCTCACCGCGGTCTCCCGTGCGACACGGGGCGGACTGGGGGAGGAGTTGTCGGCGGTGGCCGAACAGTTGCGTCTGGGGGCGGAACCGGCCGAGGCGTGGCGGAGGCCCGCGCTGCCCGAACCGTTGGCCTCGGTGGGGCGGGACCTGACACGGGCCGCGGACACGGGGGCACCGGTCGCCGAGCTCCTGGACCGGCACGCGGCGGATCTGCGCAGGGCCCTGCGGGCGCGGAGCACGGCCCGGGTCGAACGGTTGGGCGTGCTGATCGTGGCTCCGTTGGGCCTGTGCTTCCTGCCCGCGTTCGTACTTCTCGGAATCGTCCCGATGGCCGCCGAACTCCTCTCCCGGGCCCTGGGCGGCTGACGCCG
>CALGOD010000334.1 GCA_937957845.1 uncultured Nocardiopsis sp. | reverse complement strand
TGCGACCGATGAACCGTTGCGGATCCAGGGTCGGCCGCCTGGACTTGTGAAGACGAGCGCGCAGGCGCTCGTCGATACCGCCCACGTACAACCAGCCCATCAGGTGCTCGGTCTCGGCCAGTCCGTGCACGGCCCTGACCTCGGGGGCGTTGGCGTACAGTCCCGTGCGCCACATCACGCCCCAGCCGCACCGCCACAACGCGAGTTCCAGGAGGTGTCCGACACCGGCGGCGGTGGCGTGCTGCTCCCACTCGGGCACCTTGGGGTGCGGCTTCGGGCTGGCCACGACCGCGATGAGCAGTTCGGCGCGGAAGGGCTTGGTGTTGACCTCGCCGGGCTCTCGCACGACTCCCGCCGCTGCGTCCAGCGCCTCGCCGAGCCTGGCGCGGTCGTCTCCGCGCAGGGTGATCAGCCGCCACGGACGCAGCACCTTGTGGTCGGCCACCGAGGAGACGGCCGGCAGCAGGCGCGCCAGTTCCTCGTCAGAGGGCGTCTCCGGTCCGACCTTCGACAGCGAACGCCGGGTGGCCATCGTCTCAAGAACCGGATCGGAGAAGAACTGCAATGTACCCCTCTTTCTCGCCGGGTCCGCGCCCCGTCCCGGTTCTCGGCCCTGGCCGCCGTGCGACGTGACGGTGCCCTACCATCGCCCTCCACCATAGGAGGCGCTCCGACCGACTCCGTACAGACGTCCGCCCAAGCCGAGGGCGCTCGCCCGCCTACCCACCGGCGTTCGATCGCGGTCGCCGACGGCTCCCGTGCCCGCTCGCACCCGGGCCCACTCGCATCAGGGGAAGGCGCGTCCCGGCCCCTCCTCGACGAGGGAAACCCGGACGGCGAGGTGCGCCCCCACGGACCGTCATCGCCGCCTCACTATACGATCGGAGCGTTCGCACGGAAGGAATCGTCGCGTGTGACCGCGACCCCGAGGCGCGACAGGAGAAGCATGATCGGCATGAAGGACCACGGCCCGCATCCCTACGTCGTCGACATCGAGAAGGCGACCCTGGCCAACGACGACTACCGCTCCACCCTGTGGACGGGAAAGAACATCCAGATGACCCTGATGTCGATCCCCGTCGGTGGGGACATCGGCCTGGAGGTCCACCCGGACAACGACCAGTTCCTACGTCTGGAACAGGGCCGCGCCCGTGTGCAGATGGGCCCCTCCAAGGACGATCTCACCTTCGACGAGGAGGTCTCCGGCGACTGGGTGATCCTCGTACCGGCGG
>CALGOD010000333.1 GCA_937957845.1 uncultured Nocardiopsis sp. | reverse complement strand
GCCCGGTCCTTGGACCGGCCGCTCACGTCCTACTACCTGATCCTGGGCACCGGCGTTCTGCTCATCGGGCTGGGCCTGGTGATGGTGCTGTCGTCCACGATGGTCAACTCCATCACCGAGACCGGCTCGGCCTTCTCCATGTTCCAGAAGCAGCTGGTCTCGGCGGTCATCGGTCTTCCCCTGATGTTCCTCGCCTCCCACATGCCCCAGCAGGTCTTCCGTCTGGTCTGCTATCCGGCGATGATCGTGTCCGCGGCACTGCTGCTGCTCACCGTCTTCCAGGGCGTGGAGATCAACGGGGCCACACGGTGGCTGGACATCGGCGGCCTGGTCGTGCAGCCCTCCGAGCCCGCCAAACTCGCCTTCGCGCTGTGGGGGGCCGGCATCCTGGCCCGCAAGGACGAACTGCGCGAACTCACCGAGTGGCGGCACCTGCTCATCCCGCTCCTGCCGGGCTGTGGCCTGCTGGTGCTGCTGGTGCTGTTGGGCTCCAACCTGTCCACGGCCCTGGTCTTCCTCATCACCTTCCTGGGCCTGTTGTGGGTGGTGGGCGCTCCGGGCAGGCTCTTCGTGGCGATGTTCGGCCTGGTCCTGGGCCTTGCGGTGATCGCCATCGCCGTCGAGCCCTACCGCATGGCGCGTGTGACCAGTTTCCTGGACCCCGGCTCCGACCCACTGGGCTCCGACATGCAGTCCCTGCACGGGCTCTACGCCCTGGGCACCGGCGGGCTCCTCGGGGTCGGCATCGGTGAGAGCCGTGAGAAGTGGGGGTTCCTGCCCTTCGCCGAGTCCGACTTCGTCTTCGCCATCATCGGCGAGGAGTTCGGTCTGCTCGGCTCCCTGCTGGTCCTCATGCTGTTCGGTGTGCTGGGCTACGCCGGGCTCCGGGTGGCCTTCCGTGTCAAGGAGCCCTTTCCGCGCATGGCGGCCTTCGCCATCGTCGTCTGGATCTTGGGGCAGGCCATGATCAACGTGGGCGCGGTGATCGGCCTGCTGCCGGTCACGGGGGTCCCTCTGCCCCTGGTCTCCTACGGGGGTTCGTCGCTGATCACCACCATGACGGCCCTCGGCGTCCTCCTGGCCCTGGCCAAGACCGAACCACAGGCGCACAAGGCTCTGGCGGCCAGAGGTCCGAGTCGGCCGCAAAGGGCTCTAAGCTGGCTGGGTCTGGACAACGTCGCGGCCTCGGTGAACAACCGCGTCGGTGCCGCACCTTCCAGACGCGCCGCCACGGTAGGCGGCCCGCGTAAGGCGGGCGCACGTGGTGGCGGGACAACGGCCAAGCACAGAAACGGACCTGTCACGGCGGGTGACGGTCCAAGGAGGAATCGGCGACGATGAGGGTAGCCCTCGCCGGAGGCGGCACGGCCGGGCATATCGAGCCCGCACTCTCCCTTGCGGACGCGCTGCGGCGCATCGACCCCAGTACGGAGATCCTCTGCCTGGGCACCGAGCGGGGTCTGGAGACCCGGCTGGTGCCCATGCGCGGCTACGAGCTGGGGCTGATCCCGGCCGTCCCCCTGCCGCGCAAACTCACCCCCCAGCTGCTCACCGTTCCCGGTAAGCTCGCGGGCGCGCTCGGCGCGGCCGGCGAACAGCTGGACCGGTTGCAGGCCGACGTGATCGTCGGCTTCGGCGGGTACGTGGCCACCCCCGGCTACCTGGCCGCCAGACGCAGGCGTATTCCCATCGTGGTGCACGAGGCCAACCCGTTGCCGGGCCTGGCCAATCGCCTGGGCGCGCGCCTGACCCCGCACGTGTACACCGGTCATCCCCACACCCAGATCCGCAACGGCCGCTTCGTCGGCATCCCCCTGCGCCGGCAGATCACCACGCTCGACCGGCTGGCCATGGGCGACAAGGCGCGCGCCTACTTCGGTCTGCGCCACGACCTGCCCACCCTCCTGATCTTCGGCGGCTCCCAGGGCGCCCAGCGCATCAACGAGACCGCCTACGCCGCCCGGGACGCCTTCCGTGACAGCGGTGTCCAGGTCCTGCACGTCGTGGGACCCAAGAACGCCGACGAGCCGCAGGACCTCACCCAGGACGGGATCCCCTACGTCGCGGTGCCCTACGTCGACCGCATGGACATGGCCTACGCGGCCGCGGACATGGCCATGTGCCGCTCGGGCGCGATGACCTGTGCCGAGTTGACCGCCGTCGGCCTGCCCGGAGCCTTCGTGCCGTTGGCCATCGGCAACGGTGAACAGGCCCTGAACGCCGAGCCCATCGTCCAGGCGGGCGGCGGCCTGATGGTCCACAACGCGGAGATCTCCGTGGAGTGGATCGCGCACAACCTCATTCCCCTGCTCACCGACACCGACCGGGTCGTGGCCATGTCCGAGGCGGCCGCCCGGATGGGGCGCCGGGACGCCGACATGGAGCTGGCCCGTGAGGTCAGGGCGATCGCCCTCGGCGACAAGCCCACCCCCGAGATCCCGCTGCCCGAGGACGAGGGCGACGAGGCGGCCTTCTACGACGACGGGAAGGACGCACGATGAGCCTCGTCCCCCGGACCGAACCGGTACCGGTCGACAAGCTCGGGCGTACGCACTTCATCGGTCTGGGCGGCGCGGGCATGTCCGGCATCGCCCGTGTACTGCTGCAGTCGGGTGTGGAGGTCTCCGGAAGCGACGCGCGCGACAGCCGGACCCTGCGCGAGCTGGAGGAGATGGGCGCCGACGTTCATGTGGGCCACGCCGCCCAGAACCTCGGCACCGCCGAGACACTCGTGGTCTCCTCGGCCATTCGTGAGGACAACCCCGAGCTCGCCGAGGCGCGTCGTCGGGGCCTGCGCGTACTGCCCAGGGCCGCGGCTTTGGGCGCGCTGCTGCTGGACCGTGTGGGCATCGCCGTCTCAGGGACCCACGGCAAGACCACCACCACGTCCATGCTCACGGTCGTGCTCCAGCATCTGGGGGCGGACCCCGGCTACGTGATCGGCGGCAAGCTGGTCACCACCGGCCTCGGCGCCGACGCCGGTGTCGGCGACGTCATCGCGGTGGAGGCGGACGAGAGCGACGGCTCCTTCCTCATGCTCTCCCCGAAGATCGCGGTGGTCACCAACGTCGAGGCCGACCACCTGGACAACTACGGCGGCCTGGAGGAGATCCACGCCAACTTCGCCTCCTTCGTCGACCGGGTCGAGCACACCCTCATCGTGGGCGTCGACGACCCGGGGGCACGCCGGGTGGCCGAGCTCGGACGCGAGCGCGGAAAGAAGGTGGTCACCTACGGTGAGGCGGAGGACGCCGATTACCGGGTCAGCCGGGTACGGGCGCGCGGCTTCACCACCGAGTTCACCATCCGGACCGCCGGAGGCGAGCCCGTCGAGGGCACCCTCGCCGTTCCCGGCCGGCACAACGTGCTCAACGCCGCGGCCGCGATCGCGGTCGCCGACGAGTTGGGGCACGACCTGGAGGTGGCGGTGGAGGGCATCGCCGACTTCGCCGGAGCGGCGCGCCGCTTCGAGCTCAAGGGCGAGGCGGGTGGCGTGGCCGTCTACGACAGTTACGCCCACCACCCCACCGAGATCGAGGCCGATCTGCACGCCAGTCGGGCGGCACTGGAGTCCTTCGCCGAACAGGCGCGTGAGGAGGGCCGGGAGCACACCGGGGGGCGGGTCGTCGCCCTGTTCCAGCCGCACCTGTACAGCCGTACCCGTTTCTTCGCCGAGGAGTTCGCCGCCGCGCTGAGCCTGGCCGACGAGGTCGTGGTGATGGAGGTCTACGCCGCCCGGGAGGACCCCGAGCCGGGAGTCACCGGAGAGCTCATCACCTCCCGTGTCACCCATGACCGCGTGTACTACGTTCCCGGACGCGAGGCGGTCGTGCGCAAGGTGGCCGGACTGGTCCGATCCGGGGACCTCGTGCTCACCATGGGCGCGGGCGACGTCACCGAGCTGGGCCCGCGCATCGTGGAGGCCGTCGCGGAGGCGGCCGACGACGTGCGGGACGACTAGGGAGCGCTCGCCGAGCCTCCCCTCCTCCGACGCCCCGAGGTCGTGCTCTGGCACGCGGCCCCTCCCGTCGACACCGCGGCGGATCTGCGGGGTGGAGCCACCGCGTGTTCGAAAGTCCCGGAAAGAGGGAACCTTCGGCGTCGCGGGCCCGGGGTTCCACGGGTGGGACGAGCACGAGCCAGGGAGGGCACAGGTGGACGCAGAGCGCGAAGAGACCGCGGGGGAGTCCGGAGCGCGTCGGATATCCGATCCATGGAAGGCCACCTTCGTGGCGTTGCTGGTGGTCGCCCTGGTGTGCGTGGTCACCTGGATCCTGTTGGGGTCCCGCCTGCTCGTGGTCCGCGACGTCCGGGTCACCGGGGTGGAGAGGGTCCCGGCCGAGGAGGTGATCGCGGCCGTGGACGTGGCCACCGGCACCCCCCTGCTCAGGGTCGACCTGGAGGAGAGCGGCGCCGGGGCCGAGTCCCTGACCCTGGTGGAGTCGGCCACGGTCACACGGGGGTGGCCCGCGACCCTGGAGGTCGAGGTGGTCGAACGCCGACCCCTGCTGGCGGTCCGGGCGGGGGAGGAGTACCGGCTCGTGGACGGGGACGGCGTACGCATCGAGGACTCGCCCGAACGCCCCGACGCCCATCCGCTGGTGCGCGTCACCGGGGAGGTCGAGGGCAACGACGCCGTGCGGGCCGCCGCCGACATCGTCGAGCGCGTACCGGACTCCCTCATCGCCCGGATCCATCTCATCGACGCCACCGAACCGGACATGATCACCGTCGAGTTCGGCGACGGCTCTCTCGTCGAGTGGGGTTCCCCCGAGGGGACGGCCGAAAAGAGCGAGATCCTCCGGGTGCTCATGAACGAGCATCCCCCGCGGGAGGGACGCGTGTACGACGTGTCGGTTCCTGATCTGGCCATCATCAGGTGATGTGTTCGCCAGAGGCGGGAAAAGGAGAAGGGGTGAGAGGCGCGGACGACCTGTGCCCCGATCGGGTCCGGCAGGTCGCGGTGAAGGCGCGAGGGTCGGCTCCGGTACGGTGCGCGGGACGTTCCAGACGCGACGCGCCGGGCGCGCACATCGCCTCCCCGCGTTGTGCGACGTTAGGCTGAGGTCATCATCGGTTGCCCGTGGTCGGCGGTCCGCTTACTGTCGGGAAGCACAACCAACGGCAAAGAAACAGCAAAACGAGCTTTTCGGGTACGCAGGAACCGCGCTCCCCCGTCTCGCGGCGGACCACACCGGCCGGAGACGGAAGAGACAGCGGTACCCGCGACCCGGGGGATCCCCGGCCACGGAGTCGCGTACGACCCGTCGGGGAACCCGGAACGCACACTGTAGAACTGGATGCCGGTTCGGCCGTGTCCGGTGGTATGGAAGCCACCGGACACGGCCGCCGAACGGCATATGCGAGCGGAAAGGCCCCTCGTCGTGGCAGCACCGCAGAACTACCTCGCGGTCAT
>CALGOD010000332.1 GCA_937957845.1 uncultured Nocardiopsis sp. | reverse complement strand
GTGCCGTTGCACGCGTTGGCCGCGGCCAGCACCGCCACCATCAACCACGGAGGCTTCGGCAGTGTGTCCACCTCTTTGGCCCATGGTCGCCCGCAGGTGCTGGTGATCGATCCGCGGATGTTCGACACCCATGTGCTGGCGCGGCGGATCACCGAAACCGAGGCCGCCGTGACGTTGGAGGCCGAACAGGCGGACCCCGGCGCGGTCCGGCGTGCCGCCCTACGCGTCTTGGAGGAGCCCGGTCTCGCGCTCAACGCGGCGAGGCTGCGCGAGGAGATGCTCGCCCAACCCGCCCCGGCCGCGATGGTCGCCCGACTGGAACGGCTCGCCGGCGGAAGCGGCTCCGTCCGAAGTCCTTTTCCAGCGAATTCGTCCGACCGCCCTCCTGCGCTCTTCTGACGTATTCCCACGGTGATGTGCCGACAGGCTTCGCTTCTGGGCGTCGACCTCTCTGGGAAGGCCCGAGAAGAACCAGGGGAATGGGAAGGCACAAGGTGTCGGTACACGCGGACGGACAAGGACGTCCTCCCCGCTGAGAGCCGTGATCGACGGACCACGTCCTTCAGTCGGGGGTCGGACGCCGTTCGGCGGAGGCCTCGGGTTTCCTTCGCGCTCTTGTGCCGCGGGTAGGAGCGCGAAGCCATTTCACGATGGCGGGAAGCGACGTCGGCGGTGGCCGTCGCCTTCTGCCGGCACCGCGTCCCCTCGGGCCCCTCATCGACGAGAACGGAGCCCGGTGACAGGACGCAGTCCTACCTCGCGCGCTGTGACCCCTGCTCCGGCACCCGTCCGCCGGCCACAATCGGCCAGGGGTTCAGGGCCCCGACGGAGCCGGCGCCCGAGTCCACGCGCGCATCCCGGTTCCGTGCCCGAGCATCCACCGCCGTGGTCGTCCATCCCGGGCTCCACATCCTCGACCTCGCTGACCTGGCGATGAACGGCCAGGAGGACGTCATCCCGGTAGTCGCTCCCCAGGGGCTCCATCGCGCCTGTCGATTTCTTAAGCGCTCTGACCAGCGTAAATGCCATTGCAATCAAATCTTGAACGCTTTAGGGCTTACAAGCTATTTCAGTCGCTGATAAAAACCAGCAAATCCGGACAAAGCGGAAGAGGAAAGGTGTTAGCGGTGGTCATAGCGATACGGACAGGTAACCAAACAGAAGGTGCCCGGCGCAACTCAAGGCGTAACGGAGGCGTCGCTCTGGAGGGTGTGACCACGCGCAGGACCACACTGGTGTTGCCCAAGGGAATGTCCCTTGATGACTGGGGGGCTCTCGGTCAGCACATCTTCGTGCTCTCCGACTCCTC
>CALGOD010000331.1 GCA_937957845.1 uncultured Nocardiopsis sp. | reverse complement strand
GCCCGTCCAGCCGTTGGAGCTCGGTCTCGGCCGAGCTGATCTGCTCTTCGAGGCCGGCCTGTCCCGACTGATACCAGTGCGGGCGCTTGTAGTGGTCGATTCTGCTTTTCCTGCTCCATTTGATGACCATCAATGAAAAGGGGAAGGTCAGGATGAACATCGAGACGCCTACCGTGAGGATGAAGATCGGAACTCCTTATGTGGGGCGGATGTTGTGTTCATCGTCGATAGGGCGGATCGCATGGGTGAGGGAAGGAAGAGCATCGACGACGCGGTATCCGTTCATCAATCGAGGAAGATCAACGACGCGATGATGAGGGCCACGGGGGCGAGGACGAAGAAGACGGGAGGAAGGACGGCCAGGAAACGGATCACGGACATTCGACGTTGAACGGCGCGTTCCTTGCGCAGTTCCTCGACCCAGACCGCCAGTTCTTCTCTCCGGGATTCGAGCAGGGACAGCGGTAGTGGTGCGACGGAACTCGGCGGCGGAGTCGGGAAGGGGTTCCCGGCCGGCAGGGGAGAAGGAGGCCGGGACAGGGACGGAGGCGGTGCCGCCTGTGGCGGGGCGTGACCTGTGATCAGAAGGTCGAGGAGCTCACGCGAGCTCGGACGCTGGGCCGGATCCTTCGCCATGCACCGACGCACCACCGCGCCCAAGGGCTCGGGCACCCCGGAGTGGTCCGGGTCCTCCAGCAGGATCTTACGCAGCAGGCCGCTTTGACTCTGGGCGGTGAAGGCATGGCGGCCGGTCGCCGCGTACACCATCACCGCACCCCAGGCGTGGATGTCGACGGCCGGGGTGAGCCGACTGTCCTCCAACTGCTCGGGGGCCATGTACTGAGGAGTGCCCAGCATGGCGCTGACGGTGAAGGAGGTGGCCTCGAAGGCGCGGGCTATGCCGAAGTCGATGACGCGGGGACCGTCCGTTCCGAGCAGGATGTTCGACGGTTTCAGGTCGCGGTGGACCATGCCGACGGCGTGGATGGCGCGTAGCGCGGTCGCGGTCTGCACGGCGAGCCAGTGAAGGTCGGCGC
>CALGOD010000330.1 GCA_937957845.1 uncultured Nocardiopsis sp. | reverse complement strand
TCTGGGGGGCACCTGAGCCATGGCCGACTCCTTCGCCCATCTGCACGTCCACACCGAGTACTCGATGCTCGACGGGGCCGCGAAGCTGAAGCCCCTGTTCAAGGAGGCGTCGCGGTTGGGCATGCCCGCGGTCGCCATGACCGACCACGGCAACATGTTCGGGGCCTACGAGTTCTACCAGCAGTCCAAGGGCACGGGGGTCACTCCGATCATCGGTATCGAGGCCTACGTCGCACCTGAGTCGCGCTTCCACAAGAAGCGGGTCTTCTGGGGGCGGGCCAGCGGGTCCGACGACGTGGCGGCCGAGGGCGGCAAGGACATCTCCGGTGGCGGACGCTACCTGCACATGACGATGCTGGCGGAGAACGAGACGGGGCTGCGCAACCTGTTCAAGATGTCGTCGCTGGCGTCCATGGAGGGCTACTACATGAAGCCCCGCATGGACCTGGAGTTGATGGCGGAGCACAGCGAGGGCGTCATCGTCTCCACCGGCTGCCCTTCGGGCGGTGTGCAGACGCGGCTGCGACTGGGCCAGGAGAAGGAGGCCGTCGAGTACGCGGCCACACTCCAGGACATCTTCGGCAGGGACAACGTCTTCCTCGAACTGATGGACCACGGTGTGGACATCGAAAAAGAGGTCCGCGACGGCCTGCTCAGGGTCGGCCGTGAGCTGAACATCCCGCCGCTGGTCACCAACGACTCCCACTACGTCTACGAGAACCAGGCCGCCGCGCACGACGCCCTGCTGGCCGTGGGCGTGGGCAAGAACCTGGACGACCCCACCCGGTTCCGGTTCAACGGCTCGGGCTACTACCTCAAGAGCGCCGAGGAGATGCGCGCCATCCTCGACTTCGAGGAGTGGGCGCAAGGGTGCAGGAACACCCTGCTCATCGCCGAGCGAGTCGACCCCAACGCCTACGACGCGGTGTTCGCCCACCGCGACCTCATGCCCGCCTTCCCCATCCCCGAAGGGGAGACCGAGGCCTCCTGGCTGGCCAAGGAGGTCGACAAGGGGCTCCATGACCGCTACCCCGGCGGCCCCACCGAGGAGGCGCGCCGAAGGGTCGAGTACGAACTCGGCATCATCAACGAGATGGGCTTTCCCGCCTACTTCCTGGTGGTCGCCGACATCTGCCAGTACGCGCGCAGGTCGGGCATCGCGCTGGGCCCCGGCCGTGGTTCCGCCGCGGGTTCGATGGTCGCCTACGTCCTGGGCATCACCGATCTCGACCCCCTCGAACACGGGCTGCTGTTCGAGCGGTTCCTCAACCCCGAACGCGTCTCCATGCCCGATATCGACCTGGACTTCGATGAGCGTCGGCGCGGGGAGATGATCGAGTACGTCACCAATCTGTACGGCGAGGAGCGGGTCGCGCAGATCCTCACCTTCGGCACCATCAAGGCCAAGGCCGCGGTGAAGGACGCCACCCGTATTCTCGGCATGCCCTACTCCGTGGGCGACCAGATCACCAAGGCGTTCCCGGCCCCCGTCGGCGGCAACGAGATCCCGCTCGACGCGGTGTTCAACACCGAGCACCCGAGGTACCCGGAGACCACGGAGCTGCGCAACCTGGTCGAGAACGACGGCCAGGTCGCCAAGGTCATGGAGACGGCCCAGGGTATCGAGGGGCTGACGAGGGGCACCGGTGTCCACGCGGCGGGCGTCATCCTGTCCAGGGATCCCCTGCTGGACGTCATCCCCCTGCACAAGCGGGACACCGACGGTGCCATCATCACGGGCTTTCCCTACCCTCAGTGCGAGGACATGGGTCTGCTCAAGATGGACTTCCTGGGCCTGCGCAACCTCACCATCATCGACGACGCGGTCAACAGCATCAAGGAGTCCGAGGGGATCGAGATCGATCTGGGGAAGCTCCCCCTGGACGACAAGAAGACCTTCGCCCTGCTGGGCCGCGGTGACACCCTGGGCGTGTTCCAGCTCGACGGTGGTGCGATGCGCAACCTGCTCAAGCGGATGGAACCCAAACAGTTCGGTGACCTCACCGCCGTCATCTCCCTCTACCGACCGGGTCCGATGGCGGCCAACGCCCACAACGACTACGCCGACCGCTCCAACGGACGCCAGGAGATCACCCCGATCCACCCGGAGCTGAAGGACGCCCTGGAACCCATCCTGGGGGAGACGTACCACCTCATCGTCTACCAGGAGCAGATCATGGCCATCGCCCAGCAGCTGGCGGGGTACAGCCTGGGCGGCGCCGACCTGATGCGTCGGGCGATGGGAAAGAAGAAGAAGGAGGCACTGGAGGCGGAGGAGGCCAAGTTCTTCCCCGGTGCCATGGAGCGCGGCTTCTCCAAGGAGGCCGTCCAGGCCTTGTGGGACGTCATGCTCCCCTTCGCCGGATACGCGTTCAACAAATCCCACGCGGCCGGATACGCCCTCGTCGCCTACTGGACCGCCTACCTCAAGGCCAACTACCCCGCCGCCTACATGGCCGCGCTGCTGACCTCGGTCAGTGACGACAAGGACAAGATGGCGATCTACCTGGCCGAGTGCCGGGCCCAGGGGATCAAGGTGCTGCCGCCGGACGTCAACGAGTCGGGTCTGCGCTTCACCCCGGTCGGTCGGGACATCCGCTTCGGTATGGGCGCGGTGCGCAACGTCGGCGCCAACGTGGTCAACTCGATCATCAAGACCCGCACGGAGAAGGGGAAGTTCACCTCCTTCACCGACTTCCTGTCCAAGATCGAACTGGCGGCCTGCAACAAGCGTGTCATCGAGTCCCTCATCAAGGCGGGTGCCTTCGACTCCCTGGGGCAGCCTCGTCGAGAGCTGTACCGCCACCACGAGACGGCGGTCGACGGCATGATCAGCTCCAAGAAGCAGGAGGCGCACGGACAGTTCGACCTGTTCGGCGGGGGTGACGACGGCGACTCCACCCCCATCGGCCTCAACATCGACTGGGGCGACGAGGAGTGGGACCGCAAGACCAAGCTGGCCTTCGAACGCGAGATGCTGGGGCTGTACGTGTCCAGCCACCCGCTGGCCGGCGCCGAGCGTGTGCTGGCCCGCTCGCGCGACACCTCCATCGCCCAGATCGTGGCCGGTGAGCTCAGCCGCGAGCGGGGGGAGGTGCGTATCGCCGGGTTGATCTCCAAGGTGGAGAAGCGCACCAACAAGGCCGGGAACCAGTGGGCGATCGCCACGGTGGAGGACCTGGACTCCTCGATGGAGGTGCTGTTCTTCCCCAAGACCTACCCGTTGTACGTGGAGGCTCTGCTGGAGGACACCGCGGTCACGGTCAAGGGTCGTCTCAACGACCGGGACGGCACGTGGTCGATGTTCGCCTCGGAGATGTCGATCCTGGACATCTCACACGTGACCGAGGGAGAACCCCCCGTCCTGCTGACGGTGGACGAAAAGCGTCTCACCCCCGAGCTGGTCGGCGACCTGCGCCAGGTGCTGGCCATGCACAAGGGAGAGACCCCGGTGCGGATCCGGGTGGACAACCCCGTCCGGTCCCGGATCTACGCGGTGGACCGTTACTCGGTGCGGATCTCCCCGGAGTTCAACGGTGAGGTCAAGAGCCTGCTGGGGGCGTACGCGGTCGACTACTGAACCGCTCCCGCCTCGGCGGAGCCCGGAGGACGCTCCCGGACGGGTCACCGTCCGGGAGCGTCGCCTCCTACTCTCCGGTGACCCCGTCGGCGTGCTCGCGCAGCAGGTCCAGGTGACCGTTGTGGCGGGCGGTCTCCTCGATCATGTGCACCAGCACCCAGCGCAGTGTGGTGTGGCCGATCCCGTGGTGGGCGCGTCGTGAGCCCGCGCCCATCTCCAGTTTCGCGGTGATCTCACGTGAGCGGGCGCATTGGGCCTCGTAGTCCTGGAGCAGTCGGGTCAACGGGAGCTGGGCGCCCAGACGCCACTCGGCGTCGGGGTCCTCGGGCGTGACGTGGCCCTTCTCGGGCAGTCCCGACATGACCGTCTCGAACCAGAAGGCCTCCACCCAGCGCAGGTGGGAGACCACGCCGCCCACCGTCATCATCGGCGAGGTCGCCAGCGGGGCCTTCGAGGACAGTTCGGGGGACAGTCCGGCGCACTTGGCGTGGACCGTGGCCCGGTGCCAGTCCAGCCAACTGGTGAGCATCGTGCGCTCGTCCGCGGCCATGGGCGGATCGACACGCGGGGGTGGGGAGACCGGCGAAGGACGGTTGTCATCGTTCATGAAGGTATTCTCCGTTCCGGCTATGTCCCGTATCCACTGGTTTTCAGGCGGGACGGGGCGGGCACGGAGAGCGGGGAAGATGGCGGACCAGAAACGGTCACGGATGCCGGCGGGAGCACGTCGACCGGCCGCGGGAGCATGTGTTCTCGGCGGCCTGCTCGTGCTGGGCGCACTCTTGGGACCCCTGTGGTGGCTGATCGCACCCCGGGCGGAGGGTACCGCGCTGGGCGGGGGCGAGGTCTTCACCGGCACCACCGAGGCCGTGTTCGCGGGGGAGGGTTACTTCGCCCTCATGACCGCCCTGGCCGGCCTGATCACCGGATACACCGCCTACATGGTCCAGTTCCCCCTGGCGGTCCGCCGGTTCCAGGACCTGCGCATGGTCTTCCTGCTCACGGGCTTCCTCGGCTCCCTGGGCGGGGCGACACTGACCTGGCGGATCGGTGTGGCCCTGGACGGACCGGCCCACGCCGCCGTCGCCGCGGCCGAGCCCGGCGCCACCGTCCAGACCGGTCTGCAGCTCGACGCGACCGCCTTCCTGCTGATCTGGCCCATGATCTTCGTCCTGCAGTACGGATTGCTCGACGCGATCAGTCTCCTGCGGCGCGACCAGCCCGGGTTGCCCCCGCCGGAGAGCGAGGACACGGACACCCCGCCGGTGGAGGAGGCCGGACCCGGGACCGACCGCGCACCCGGCCGCGGTCAGGAGCCGTCTTCGGGCCCCGTGGAAGGGGACACGGTCGACCGGGGCCGGGCACGGCCGGAGGACCCCTCGCGCTGAGGGTCCCTCACAGGGTCTGGACGGTGTTCTCGTACATCCCGTCGAGCAGGTCGCGGTACTTCTCCTCGACGGTCCGCCGCCGCATCTTCAGACTGGGCGTGATCTCGCCCTCCTCCACCGTCAGTTCGTTGGGCAGGATGGCGAACTTCTTGACGGTCTCGTGCCGGGGCAGGTCCTTGTTGCGCTCGTCCACGGCCTCCTGACCCATTTCCCGGACCTGCGGGGCGCGGGTCAACC
>CALGOD010000329.1 GCA_937957845.1 uncultured Nocardiopsis sp. | reverse complement strand
GCGCCGGCGGCGTAGACGCCCGCCGGTCCGGAGGCGATCACGGCCACCCGGAGGGGACCGCCGGTGGGCTGCTCAGGTTCGGGAGAGGTCATGGGCCCATTCTGGCAGCCCGGGGACGTCCCCGGGCTGCCAACGGCCTCAGCAGCGCGTTGAGGGGTCCCTGTGCGCTCAGGCGTTCTCGTCGGCCAGTTCGTCCGCGGAGGCGTCGGTGTGGCGCGAGACCGTCTCGGTCAGCTTGCGGGACAGGTCCTGCGGCGTCAGGCCCTGTTCCCGCAGGATGGTGTCGCGCTTGGCGTGGTCCAGGAACTCCTGCTCGATACCGAAAGTGCGTACGGGCATGTCGACGTCGTGATCGCGCAGCAGGCGGGCCACCGCGTCACCGACGCCTCCGGTGCGACCGTTGTCCTCGATGACGGCGACGACCCTGTGTTCGGCGGCCTCGGCGACCAGGGCCTCGTCCAGCGGCTTGACCCACAGGGGGTCGACGACGGTGACACCCAGCCCCTGGGCCGCCATGCGGTCGGCGACGTCACAGGCGACCTGGGCCATGGTGCCCACGCCCACGATGAGCAGGTCCTTGGAGTGTCCGTCGTCCTCGGCCCGGCGTAGCAGGTCCATGGAGCCGAGTTCGCCCACGGCGTCCAGCTGCTCGGCGACCGCGCCCTTGGGGTAGCGCACCACGGTGGGGGCGTCCTCGACGGCCACCGCCTCGCGCAGCAGGGTGCGCAGGCGTTCGGCGTCACGGGGCGCGGCCAGACGCAGCCCCGGGACCACCTGGAGGATCGACATGTCCCACATGCCGTTGTGGCTGGCGCCGTCGTTGCCGGTGACACCGGCGCGGTCCAGGCAGAAGGTGACACCCTGCCGGTGCAGGGCCGCGTCCATGAGCACCTGGTCGAAACAGCGGTTGAGGAAGGTGGCGTAGACCCCCACGACCGGATGCAGACCGTTCATGGCCATACCGGTGGCCGCCGTGGCGGCGTGCTGCTCGGCGATGCCCACGTCGAAGATGCGGTCGGGGTAGGCCTCGGCGAACTTGTGCAGGCCGGTGGGGTGGAGCATGGCCGCGGTGATGGCCACGACGTCGGAGCGCTCGGCGCCGATCTCCACCATGGTGTCGGCGAAGACCGAGGTCCACTTGACGACCTTGGGCCCGGGTTTGGCCTGCCCGGTGGCCACGTCGAAGGGGCCGGGAGCGTGGAACTGGTCCTCGTCGTGGTTCTCGGCCGGAGCGTAGCCCTTGCCCTTCTGGGTGATGCAGTGCACGATCACCGGGCCACCGAAGTCACGGGCGCGACGCAACGCCTTCTCCAGGGCCTGCTCGTCGTGGCCGTCGATGGGTCCGAGGTACTTCAGCCCCAGGTCCTCGAACATCATCTGGGGCTGGATGGCGTCCTTGAGGCCCTTCTTGATGCCGTGCAGTGCGTCGTAGAGGGGCTGGCCCACCACGGGGGTGCGGTTGAGGGTGTTCTTGGCCAGGTCCAGGGCCTGCTCGTAGCCGGGGGTCATGCGCAGCGAGGCCAGGTGGTCGGCGAGTCCGCCCATGGTGGGAGAGTAGGAGCGGCCGTTGTCGTTGACGACGATGACCAGGCGGCGGTCCTTGCGCTCGGCGATGTTGTTGAGCGCCTCCCAGGCCATGCCGCCGGTGAGGGCGCCGTCACCGATGACCGCGACCACTGTGCGGTCGGTGCGCCCCTGGACCTCGTTGGCCTTGGCCATGCCGTCGGCGTAGGACAGAGCGGTCGAGGCGTGGGAGTTCTCGATGAAGTCGTGCTCGGACTCGGCTCGCGAGGGATAGCCCGACAGGCCCCCCTCGGACTTGAGGTCGGTGAAGTCGTGCCTGCCGGTGAGGATCTTGTGCGCGTAGGCCTGGTGACCGGTGTCGAAGAGGATGGGGTCCTTGGGCGAGTCGAAGACCCTGTGCAACGCGATGGTCAGTTCGACGACGCCGAGGCTGGGTCCGAGATGTCCCCCGGTCTGGGAGCAGGACTCCACCAGGAACTCCCGGATCTCCTGTGCCAGAGCAGGGAGCCGGTCTGCCGGGAGCTTCTTGAGTGCTTCCGGATTGTGTATCGACTCGAACAGTGCCACTGTCTCGTCAGTCCCCTCGTCCAGCGTGATCCGTTGAGTTCGCCCTACCCGATCCCCGACGTGGGACGGACTTGGCTACCGGCAGGTATACATACCTGAGTTTATGGGCCTACGTCCATGGTTCTCGCCCAACCCCGGCAAGACCGCGGCCCTGGCGAGACCACCGTGGACGGCGTTCCCGGCGGGCGGCCGGCACCACACCGGTCTCACCCGTGTTTTCGCGTACATTACCCGGCTCCAGCGGCGAGTCATCCTGTGGTCGGGCGAGAAGACCTCCGCCCTCGGGCGAAAGAGGGCACGCCGTCTTCCGCCCCGTCTCCTTCCGAACCGGGCCGACGGGAACGGGCGGCGGGGTGCGGGCACGGCCGGCGGCGCTGTGACGTGGGTTTTCAGGTCGCGCCCCTGTCCTCGAAGGTCGCCGACCTCCGCCACGAGCGGTGCGACCGGCGGCCCCGACGAGGTCGGTCAACCCAGTACCGCCTGTCCGAGCAGCCCGAGGGCCGAGGCGGAGACCACGCACAACATGGCGACGCGCAACC
>CALGOD010000328.1 GCA_937957845.1 uncultured Nocardiopsis sp. | reverse complement strand
ACCTACATCAACCACCTCCTGGAGGACCGGGCATCCGCTCAGGCCGGCCGGGACCGTTCCCCGGAAAGACGAGGAGCGGTGCCCAGAACGCCACGCAGGTCCACCAGGGCAGAGCCGGCCGACCGACCTGAGATGTCGGTCCACCCCGCCAAGGCACGTCCCCTCTGGCTTGCGGAGATCCGCCTTGGGCAGGCCTCGCACTCTGGACGCCGGCGGATCGAGAAGGTCGGCGGTAAGAACAAGAACACCTTCTACGACAAGCCGTCCACAGCCCTGGATGAGTTGGACCGGGGAGTCGACTCCCCGCCCACTCCACCGGCGCCGACCGCGTGGCGGAGTTCCCGCGCGACCGACTCTCGGGCCTGGGCTCCAACACTCGAGACAACTGCACACGGCTCGCGCGCACGCACATCACCCCTACCTGGGCCGGCACCTGTTGGCCCGACTGCGGGTGGTCGATGTGCTCGCCTGGCTACGCGGCAGGAAAACGCGTCCGTCCTCGCGGACGCTGCGGTCGGTGCTCATCCTTCTGGAGCGCGCTATCCGCTACGCGCAGATTCAAGAGATGGTCTCCCGTAACGTCGCCGAGTTCGCCCGTGTGGACCAAAGAGGCCGATGCAAAGGTGACAGGCTCGGGCGGCCCTCCACATCCATGACCTTGGACCAAGTGGTGGCGGCATTCAAGACAGCGGAAGGCACCCGGTGGTATGCCTACCTGGTGACCTCCATTGTCACTGGCGCCCGCGCCGAGGAGATCCGCGCTCTGAGGTGGGAACAGGTCGCCACCGCCGGTGAGATTCCCACGATCCACGTGTGGATCTCGGTACGCGAGGGTGTCGACACCAAGGCCCACCGATCGCGGTGGTCTTCGGCACTGCCCGCGCCGGCTGGTCAAAGCCCTCGTCGCCCACCAGGCGATGCAGGCCCGTGAGCGTCTGGCGGCGGCCGAGCTGTGACAGGACCACGACCTGGTGTTCTGCACCCGCACCGGGGCCCAGCTGGACCGGCACGACGTCCTACGGGAGTCGCGCACGATCATGAGAAAGGCAGGATTGAACGACAAGGAATGGACCACGCGCGGACTGCGCCACACCTTCGTGTCCCGCTCTCCGACCACGGCGGCAGCGTGGAAGAGATCTCACTCCTCGTCGGCCACGACGACACCGACACCACCGAACGCGTCTACCGCCACCAACTCCGACCGATAACTCGATCCGGAGCAGGGACGATGGGCAGGATCTTTCATAACGTGGGCTGACAGCCCACCCGATCCCGGTTCGACCCCATCGGAAACGCAGAGAAGGGTCCACCATCAGGCGGACCCTTCTCCGGACTGCTACTGCCCTGTCGGGACGGCGGGATTTGAACCCACGACCCCTTGACCCCCAGTCAAGTGCGCTGCCAAACTGCGCTACGTCCCGTGTGCGGTGGACGCCCTCCGGGCGCCGCCGACGGCAAGACTCTACCGCATCCGCGCGACCGCCCGCACCACGCCCGACGTTCCTCGGTCCCGTCCGCGGAGCGAAGAGACCCTCCCCTCTCCAGCGCGTGTCCGCCCGGTGACCCACCGTCCAAGGGCGATCCGGAAGACCCACCACGGGAGTGGGCAAGAACGGTCAGGCGCGCGCCGTCCCGCGCCGAACATACTGTTGCCATGAGCGAGCCCACCCCTGGACGGGACCGTCTGCGCGAGCTGCTCGACGCGGTCCTGGACGAGGAGAACACCCGCCTCACCGACATGGCGGATCGAACCTTCACCTCACCGTTCCACTTCACCCGCCGGCTGAGGCGTGACATCGGCGAACCGCCGGTCGCACTGCGCCGCCGGGTGCTCTTGGAGCGCGCGGCCTGGCAGATCGGCCAGGGCAGCAGCGTCACCGACGCCGCGTTCGCGGCCGGGTACGAGTCGGTCGAGGGGTTCACCCGAGCCTTCGGACGCGCCTTCGGGCGTCCTCCCAGTTCCACCACGCCGGGCAGCGGCACCTGGCTGCCCGCGCCCAACGGCATCCATTTCCATCCGCCGATCCACCTGTGGGTCGAGGAGCACCCGAAGGAGCGGTCCGGCATGGACATGATCGCGCTCCAGGTCCATCACGACGTGGACGACACCGCCCATCTGCTCGACCTGGCCGCGGAACTGCCGGAGGAGTCCTACCGGCGGACGCTCGCCCCCGGACAGAGGATCTTGGTGTGGGACGGGCCGGAGGAGTCGATCGCGGCCGTGCTCGAACACCTGGTGTGGAGCAAGGAGACCTGGCTCGCCTCGATCGACGGCGCGGACCTTCCGGACCGGGGCGCGGACGACGTCGGAAGCCTGCGCGAACGGCACGCGCGCGTGGGACCGCGCTGGATCGCCGTGGTCGACGACATCGGGCGGCGCGGGGCCTGGGGCGACCGGCTGATCGACGCCCTGTGCGATCCGCCCGAGAGCTTCGTGCTGGGCAGCGTCGTCGCGCACGTGTTGACCTTCTCCGCGCACCGTAGGCAGCTCGTCCGCCACATGTTGCGCGCGGAGGGCGTGGAGGTGGACCACGGCGATCCCATCTCCTGGTTGCAGGAACGACACCACGACGGAGGCACACGATGAGCAGGACGGTCTACAACACGGCGACGAGCCTGGACGGCTTCATCGCCACCGAGGACCACTCCCTGGAGTGGCTCTTCGCCGCCGACGACGGGGAGGCCTTGGACGAACACGCGGAGTTCATGAAGGGCGTCGGGTCGATGGTGATGGGCGCGAGCACCTACGAGTGGATCCTGCGCCATGAGGGCGACAAGCCCTGGCCCTACGAGATCCCCGCGTGGGTGCTCACGCACAGGGAGCCGCCACGGGTGGAGGGCGACGTCCGTTTCGTCGCCGCGGACACCGACCAGGAGCTGCGCGACCTGCACGGGGAGATGGTCGGGGCCGCGAAGGGCCGTGACGTGTGGGTGGTCGGCGGGGGCGGGATCGCCGCGGACCTGGCCCGGCTCGGCCTCCTGGACGAGGTGGTGGTGTCCATCGCCCCGGTCACCCTGGGGTCGGGGCGTCCGCTGCTGGCCGGGCGGGTGGACCTGCGGGTGCTGGAGGTGCGTCGCGCCGGGGACTTCGCCTGCGCCCGCTATGAGGTCGTCCGTTCCTGAACCCGGTGTTGCGGCGGGGTGGGCCTTCAGTCGCCCTCCAGCTCGTGGGGTTGGGTTCACGCGGTATCGGTCGTACGGCGGCGCCGGGGCGCTCGTTCGCGGTGAAGACGGCGATGCCGTGGCCCGCCAGCAGGCGCGCGGTCACCCCTTCACCGGGCCTCTTGTGCCCGGTGAAGGTCCCGTCGTAGACCTCGTGCAGCCCGCAGGAGGGGCTGGACTCCTTGAGCAGGGCCACACCCACCTCGTGCGCCCGCGCGGTGGCCAGCGCGGCGTGGGCGCCGTCCACGAAGTGCCCTGTGACGTCCTGCCCGTCCGGGGTGAGGATCCGCGCCCGTCCGGCGAGTACGTCGGCGGCGGTCGCGCCCGGCTCGATCTCGGCGGGCGGGCGGGGCACCGGCAGGCCGCCGGCGACCTCGGGACAGTGCACCACCAGGCGTCCCTCCTTCCGCCATCCCTCCACCAGTGCGTCCTCCACGGTCTTGGCCCGCCCGTCGTAACGGACTCTGCGCCCCACCAGGCAGGCGCTCACCAGGATCCTGTGCACGGTCTCCCCCTCACCGGCCCACGGCCCGGACGTTGTGTCGTCGCCCCCGAGCGGTCCCCGGGGCCCGCTCGTCGCGGACGGGCCCCGGGTCGCCTTCTACCGGCGGCGCTGCTTGCGGTCCTGCCGGACACTGCCCTTGGAGGCGCGTCCCTGGACCGCGCCCTTCTTCTCACGGATCCGCATGCTCAGGTGCACCGGGGATCCCTCGAATCCGAAGTCCTCCCGCAGGCGCCGCTCGATGAAACGGCGGTAGTTCTCCTCCAGGAACCCGGTGGTGAACAGGATGAAGTGCGGCGGCCGGGTGTCCGCCTGGGTCGCGAACAGGATCTTGGGCTGTTTGCCGCCGCGCGCCGGTGGCGGGGTGGCGGCCACCAGTTCCTTGAGCCAGTTGTTGAGCTGACCGGTCGGAACACGCTGGTTCCATCCGTTCAGGCTGGTCTCGATCGCCGGAACCAGCCTTTCCATGTGGCGTCCGGTCTTGGCCGAGACGTTCACCCGCGGAGCCCAGGAGACCCGCGAGAGCTGGCGGTCGATCTCCTTCTCCAGGTAGATGCGGCGCTCCTCGTCCAGGATGTCCCACTTGTTGAAGGCCAGGACCAGTCCGCGACCGGCCTCCACCACCTGCTCGACGACGCGGATGTCCTGCTCGGCGAGGGGTTCGCTGACGTCCATCAGCACCACGGCGACCTCCGCCCTCTCCAGGGCCGTTCCGGTGCGCATGGTGGCGTAGTAGTCCGCGCCCTGCAAGGCACGGAACCGGCGCCGGATACCGGCGGTGTCGATGAACTTCCAGGTCTTGCCGCCCAGTTCGATCAGTTCGTCCACCGCGTCGCGGGTCGTACCCGCCACCGAGTCCACGACCACCCGGTCCTCACCTGCCAGGCGGTTGAGCAGGCTGGACTTGCCCACGTTGGGCCGGCCCAGCAGCGCGATACGGGGCGTCTCGTCCTCGTCCTCGTCGTCCTCTCCGAGGGGTTGTTCGGGGAACAGCGCCACCAACGCGTCCAACAGATCGCCGGTGCCGCGCCCGTGCAGGGCGCTGATCGGATAGGGCTCGCCCACCCCGAGCTGCCACAGGTCGAGCGCGTCCGCCTCCTGGAAGCCGCCGTCGACCTTGTTGGCGGCCAGCACGACGGGGCGCTTGGTCGAGCGCAGTACACGGGTGACCGCGGCGTCGGCGTCGGTGATACCGACCGTGGCGTCCACCACGAACAGGATGACGTCGGCGGTCTGGGCGGCGTACTCGGCCTGCCGCGCGACCATGGCGGCCAGGCCGCTGACGCTGGTCTCCCATCCGCCGGTGTCCACCAGGGTGAACCTGGTGTTCTGCCACTCGGCGTCGTAGGCGACACGGTCACGGGTCACGCCCGGCACGTCCTCCACCACGGCCTCACGGCGGCCGATGATGCGGTTGACGAGGCTGGACTTGCCCACGTTGGGCCGTCCGACCACGGCCACCACGGGCTGGGGCCCGGCCTCGGCCGCGGCGACGCCGTCATGGCCGACGTCGGAGATGTCGAAGTCACTCATGTACCACTCCCGGTGCTTGGTCCCCGCGCGCCCAGGATGCGTGCCGCGAGGATGCGAAACGCCGGCCGGCGCCGGAGAACGGCGCGGGCCGGCCACGGGCACCCGCGGCACCCGTGTACCGACCACGGAGGAAGAGCCCCCGTGGGTGTTCGTGTGCTCCCCGCCGGGGAGCCGCCGTCACTGTCCGCGAACCTCGTCGGCCAGCTTGACGATCAGGGCGACGACCTCGTCCAGGGTCAGGCCGGTGGTGTCGAGCTCGATGGCGTCGGCGGTCTGCTTCAGCGGGGAGTGCGCCCGACTGGAGTCCAGCTTGTCGCGGCGGACCAGGTCGGCCTGGGTCGCGGCCACGTCGGTGTCGCGGATCTCCTTGCTGCGGCGCTGGGCGCGGGCCTCGGCGCTGGCGGTCAGGAACAGCTTGAGCGGTGCTTCCGGGGCGACGACGGTGGTGATGTCCCGGCCCTCGACCACGATACCCGTGCTCTCGGCCCTGGCGGCGGCGATGATCTCACGCTGGGCGCGCACCAGACGCTCGCGTACCGCGGGAACGGCCGAGACCGCGCTCACGTTGGCGGTGACGTCCTTGCTCCGGATCTCGGCTCCCACGTCGCGGCCGTCCACCATCACGGTGGGCGCCTCCGGGTCGGTGCCCATGACGATCCGGGGCCGCCCGACCAGGGCGGTCACGGCCTCGGCGTCGTCGACGTCGACCCCGTGCTCCAGCATCCACCAGGTCATCGCCCGGTACATGGCCCCGGTGTCGAGATAACGCAGTTCACGCGCTTTGGCCGCACCTTTGGAGGTGCTCGACTTGCCCGACCCTGAGGGGCCGTCGATCGCGATGACGATGCCCTCGGTGTTGCCCTGCGCGCTCACTGCCCCTACTTTCCACTGCACCGCGTCGCCGTCCGCGCCGCCTGCCTGCCGTTGCCGACGCCCAAGCCTACCGGTGCGTACTACGCGCAAAGTACGCAACCGGATCCGGTCGAGGGCGTACACGCCTTCCGGGTCGGAGTGGGCTTCGTTTCCGGCCGGCGCCGGACCTCACACTCCCGGGTGGACCGACCAGCCGTCGGCGGCCAGCGCGCGAGAGAGCGTGTCCACGGCGGCGGGCAACACGTACACCTGCGCCACACCCAGCGGCAGTCCCGGGGTGTGCTCGATGCGTACGTCCTCGATGTTGACCCCGGCTTCGGAGGCGGCCGCGAACAGCCGTCCCAGGGACCCCGGCTTGTCGGGGATGACCACGGGGATGACCGTGTAGTCGGGTCTGCTGACCGTGCCGTGCTTGCCGGGGATCCGGTCGTGTCCGGAGCGCCCGCGCTCCAGCAGGTCGCACACCGGCTTCAAGGCCTCGTCGCCGGTGGCCCGCGCCGTGCGGCGCAGGGCGTCGGCGGTCCTGGCCAGGTCGGCCGCCATGGCGTGCAGCACCTCCGCGACCGGAGCCGCGTTGTGCGTGAGGATCTCGGTCCACATGGCGGGGTCGCCACCGGCCACCCGGGTGACGTCGCGCACCCCTTGTCCCGCCAGGGTCAGTGCGGTCTCGTCGCCGTGGAGCAGGCGGGCCGCCACCGCAGAGGACGCCACGTGGGGGGCGTGGGAGACCAGTGCCACGGCACGGTCGTGCGCCTCCGCCTCCAGCACCAGGGGATCGGCGCCGCACAGTCGTGCCGTCTCGGCCACCACGGCCACGGCCTGGGGGTCGGCCTTGCCGGTGGGGCACAGCGCCCACGAACGGCCCAGGAACAGGTCGGCGCGGGCGGCGCCGGGGCCCTGTTTCTCCCGCCCTCCCATCGGATGACCGGGGACGAACGTGGCCATGTCACAGCCCAGACGTTCGGCCTCGGCCAGCACACTGGCCTTCACGCTGGCCACGTCCGTGTACACGTGTGCCAGCCCCTGCTCCTGTGCCTCGTGCAGCACCGAGGGGATGACCGCGGGAGGGGCGGCGATGACCGCGAGGTCGGCGGGGGGCGAGGGGGGTCCGGTGTGCTCCCTCAGGGGGCGGCCGGCGCCCAGGTCGCAGGCCAGCCGTAGGGAGGCGGCGTCGGGGTCGGACAGGGTGACGTCCACGCCCCGGGAACGCAGGGCGAGCGCCACCGACGTCCCGATGAGTCCGGTGCCGATCACCGTGACCCGGCGCACCGCGGGCTGCTGCTCTCCGCCCCTGCGTGCGTCACTGGTGTTGCTCACTTCTCTCCCGCCTCCGACGTGCACTGCTCCCAGCGTAACGGCCGGCGGCGGGCCCGGGCCGAGGTCGGGTGTCCGCACCTGCGAACCGGCCCGGGCGGGGACTACTGCGCGATGTCCAGTCGCAGCACCTGGGCCCCGCGCAGGTAGACGTGCTGCAGTTCCGAACGTGGCTTGTCGGTCTCCACATGCGCCATGAGCCGCACCACACGCGGCAGGGCGTGCGGAACGGAGATCTCGGTGGAGCACATCAGGGGGACGTCGGTGAAGCCGAGCCCCCGCGCGGCCAGCGCCGGGAACTCACAGTTCAGGTCGGGGGTGGCGGTGAAGAGCACACTGATCACGTCGTCGGTCTCCAGCTCGTTGCGCCGCATCACCTCGGAGACCAGTTCGGCCGTGGCCTCCAGTACCTGCCCGCGTTCGTTCGCGTCGACCTGTACCGCACCACGGATAGCCCGTACCGCCACGTTCGTTCCCGCCTCGTCGTCGTTTCGTCGTGCCGCCCCAGGAACGGGAAACGGCGGCCACCGCCCGGACGTGCCGGAACGACGACCGCCGTCAACTGTATCTACAGGCCGGCGGCCTCGTAGAGTTCACTCACCTCACGTGAGGTCAGCGCCCGCATCGTGCCCAGTTTGAGGGTGTGCAGGCCGACCGGGCCCACCTGGGTGCGTGCCAGGTCGGAGACCGGGTGCCCCACGGCCTCCATGAGGCGACGCACGATGTGCTTACGCCCCTCGTGAAGCCGGATCTCCACCAGCGCCTTGGGCGGCTCGTTGTCGACCACGCGGAAGGAGTCGACCTCGACCGGGCCGTCCTCCAGCTCGACGCCCTCCTTCTGGATCTGGCGCACGACACGGTGCGGCACGGGTCCGGGGACCTTGGCGATGTAGGTCTTGATGACCTTGTAGCGCGGGTGGGTGAGCCGGTTGGCCAGCTCACCGTCGTTGGTCAGCAGGATGAGACCCTCGGTCTCGGTGTCCAACCGTCCCACGTGGAAGATCCGCTCCTGTGTCTGGCCGGTGTAATCGGCCAGGGTGGGGCGCCCCTCGGGGTCCCACATGGTGCTGACGACGCCACGCGGCTTGTTGAGCGCGAAGTACAGCTTGTCCGGAGCGGTGACCACGCGCATGTCGTCGACACGGATCTCGGAGGTCTCCGGGTTGACCCGGGCCCCGAAACGGCGCACGATCTGACCGTCCACGCTGACGCGTCCGGCCGCGATCATCTCCTC
>CALGOD010000327.1 GCA_937957845.1 uncultured Nocardiopsis sp. | reverse complement strand
AGATGTCCACCCCCACGACCTCGTCGAAGTGGGCGGCCAACGCGTTGGACAGCCGCCCCGCACCACAGCCGAAGTCAAGGACACGTCCGCCGGTCGGGCGGATGCCCAGTTCCTCCAGTCGGGCCACGGCCGGGTCGATGTCGGCTCGGCCGGAGGCGAGGAACTCGTCGTCGTCCCAGCCTCCGTCCCGCTTCCTCGGGTCCACGCACACCGCCCACAGGGGCTCGGTGGAACCCAGTCGGGTCCAGTCTCGGCGTACCTGTTCGAGTCCCACCGGCCTCACCTCCACGGTGCTCACGACCCCGGCGGGACACGAGGGTGGATCACGTTCCTGTTCTGTTCGTGCAAGGCCAGGAGGCCTGCGGCAAGAGCCGGGGAAGAAAGTGGAACGTGTTGTATTCTGACACCCATCTTCCGGGTTGGCCAACCTGCGGCGGGAGGGAATCTATGCCGCCTGTCCCCCCTACGGCGAGTGAGGGTTCCGAGTCTCCGGAGACATCCGCCGCGGCAAGGGTACGACCTTCCGCATCCGAGACCGAGGAGGAGGGTCCCGGTCTCGGAGAGCGACTGCGTACGGTGTGGGCCGCGACCCGCCGACTGGCGCGCGACCGCCTTGTACTGGCGGGGCTCGTGGTGGTCGCGGTGGCCGTGGGACTGCGCGCCTACGTCCTGAACCAGTCCTACTTCGTCGAGGACGACTACCTCTTCTTCGCCTCCGCCTATGCCGGCACCCTGAGCCCGGAGTACCTGTTCACCCTGCACAAGGGGCACCTGATGCCGGGTGCCCTGTTCCTGGTCTACCTCCAGACCACGCTGTGGCCCTACGAGTGGTGGTTCAGCGCGGGTTCCATGCTGGCCTTCCAGACCGCCGCGCTGCTCGCTTTCCTCCGCCTGCTGTGGGTGTTGTTCGGTCGCCGCCGTGCCCTGCTGATCCCGTTGACGGTGTACGCGCTGGCCCCGCTGACGGTGCCCGTCCTGGGCTGGTGGTCGGCGGCGCTCAACGCGGTCCCGCTCCAACTCGCCATGGTGCTCGCCCTGCTGTGGACCGTGCGCCACCTGCGCACCGAAGACCCCCGCGCCGCCTGGTGGGCGGCCGGCGCGGTGGTCTTCGGCATGTCGTTCACGGTCAAGGCGATGTTCCTGCCGTTGTTGCTGTTCGGCGTGGCGATCGCCCACCTCTACCCGGGAGGGGCGATCGCGGGGGCCCGTCGCGCCTGGGAACTGCACCGGCCGTTCTGGACGGCGATGGGCGGTCTCTTCGTCGCCTACACGGTGTTCTACCTCGTGCGGATGCGCGCGTCGGAGGGCGGCGAGGGAGCGGGGGTGCCCGAGGCACAACCCGCGCTGACGATGCTGCGCGGCCTGCTCACCGAGGTCTTCCCGGTCGGCGCCCTGGGAGGTCCCCTCGCATGGGGACCGGTCACCCCGACCGGCGGCCTGATCGATCCGCGCGGTGTGGTGGTGCTGGGCGCCTGGGCGGTGTTCACGGTGATCGTGCTGACCGGCCTGTGGTTCCGACGTGGATCGTGGCGGCCCTGGGTGCTGTTGCTGGGTTACGTGGTGGTCGTGGACGTCGTCCCGACGATCATCGCGCGAGGACGCTTCCAGGACGTGGCCGCCACCGACCCCCGGTACGTGGCGGACGCGGCCCTGGTGTTCGCCCTGTGCCTGGCCCTGGCCTACCTGCCCACCCGGGAGGAGCGGGCCAGGGCCCTGGTCGGTGGCGCCGGGAAGGAGGCGGGGACCGCCGGCCCCTATCGGGTGCGGCCCCGGCGCGGTGCCCGGACGGCCGCGGTGCTGGCGACGGCGGTGTACGCGGCGGCCGCGGGTCACTCCACGTACGCCTACGCCCAGACCCTGAGCGGAGACCGTCTCCATTGGTACCTGGACACCGTGCGTGCGGCGTTGGCGGACGTGCCCGAGGAGGGCGGCCTGTACGCGCGTCCGGTCCCCGAGGACGTGGTGCTGGAGTGGAACGGTCAGCGTCGTCTGAGCTCCTGGGTGCTGCCGCCGCTGGCCCCGCCCGAGGTCGCCCGCAGGATGGTCGAACCCGAGGAGTCCGACACCGCGTACGTGTTCAACGACGCGGGTCACCTGGTCCCGGCCCGACCCTCGGGCGGCGGCTACATGTTCGCCCCGGGCCCGGCCGACGACTGCCTGGAGCCCTGGGAGGGGCTCATGTCCTGGCCGGTGCGCGCGGACGGCGGTTCGGACCAGATCGTCTCCCTGGGCTACACGTCCGAGGAGGACGTCGACGTGGTCGTGGCGGTGGGCGACGATTGGATCGAGGTGGAGTTGCCCGCCGTCTCGGAGAACGGCACCTGGTACGTGCCGGCGGGCGCGGTCGGAGAGCAGCTGTCGGTGTTCGTGCCCCAGGACGAGGAGGACCGGGGAGGGCTGTGCCTGACCTGGGTGTCGATAGGTCAGATGGAGCCGACCGTGGAGGGCGACCCCTGGGCTCTGGAAGAGGACGATCGCGCGACGGGGGGCTGAGAGGGCCGTTCGGGAACCCGAACGGACGCGCCCCGGTCCGCGGACGGGTCCGGACCACGCTCCGCACGGGGCCCCGGACCCTAGGTCCGGAGGAACTTCCGGGACCAACGGCGACTGGGCTCCTCCACCCATCGGTGGGTGGCCATGGCCAGCAGGATCGTCCCGAGGGTCACGGGCACCACGTCCAGCCAGAAGGAACCGGTGAAGATCTCCTGGCCGGTGAAGTCGCGCCACAGGTACAGCACCATGAACTGCCACAGGAACACGCCGTAGGAGATCTTCGCGAGGAACTGGCACACCCGGTGCCGCAGCAGAGTGTCCAGCCACCGGCCACCCCGCCACGCGGAGACCCGCCGCAGTGGAAGCGGCGGTGACGTGGGGCGCGGGGCCAGCGCGGCGGGCGCGATCATGAAGAAGGCGAAGCCGATTCCCGTCAGGGAGTCCACCGCCGAGGTCCAGATGTCGCCGGAGCCGATGAAACGGCCACCGGTGGCGTCGGTGGCGTTGAGGGCCAGGAATCCGCCCGCGACCAGCCAGCACAATCCCGGAGAGGCCGCGATGGTCCGGCACAGGCGGCGCACCGGACCGTCCCGTCCGGGCTCGCGCCAGGCCCACTCCGAGAGCACGGCCAGTGCCATCCCCGCCGCGAACAGACCCATGGCCCGGGGAAGCCAGGCGTGCATGTACTCGCGGGGCTCGGGATAGAACTGCGGGACCAGTGCGGCCAGACCCAGCACGGCCAGCACGAGCATGCCGGTGAGCAGGCGTCCGCCACGGGCGTCCACGTCCCCGCCCCGGCGTGCCCATAGAGCCAGGAGCAGACCGAACAGCGGCAGCAGCAGGTAGAAGCTCACCTCCACCGACAGGCTCCACATCTGACCCAGGCCGTAGGGGCCGGTGCCCACCCAGGAGGGGTCGGTGTCGAAGACGAAGGTCAGGCTCAGGACCTCCCACCAGTACCTGAGTGAGCCGATCTCCTCCTGGGAGTAGACGAGCAGCGCCACCACGGCCACCAGCCAGTAGGCGGGGAAGACGCGCGCCGCGCGGCGCCACAGGTAGGGCCGGGCACGCGGACCGCGCACCCCGGCCAGGGCGGCGCGGGCCCAGGGCCTGTACAGCAGAACCCCGGACAGGGCGAAGAACAGGGGCACGGCCAGGTCGAAGGCGGAGAGCAGGCCGCCGATCACCCCGGGGGCCAGGGAGTCACCGGTCTCGGTCGCCACGTGGAAGACCAGGACCATCATGGCGGCCAGGGCGCGGATGCCGTCGAGGCTCTCGTGTCGACCGCTCACCTGAGGCAGGACCAGGGCGGGGTCGGGGGCCGACGAGGAGGTGTGCGCGCCGCCGGAGGGGGCACCGGTGGGGTCCTCGGGCGCGGTGGGAGTGGGCGCCATGGGCCTTCCAGGTACGGGGAGGAGTGCGGAACGTCTTTCACTAGAACGTGTTATAAAAATTTCGACACGCCCTGATGACGCCGTTCCCTACCGGGCAGTACTCTACCCGGAACTGAACCTAGTTTCATAAGGGTGTGTTCGATGGACGCCGCACGTGGTAAAGCAATGACCCGCGCCCTCCGAATATGCCCTAGACCCAGTTCCAGATCTGGACTCTCATACGCCCAGGAGGGCACATGCGCCGTACTGTTGCGGTCGTTCTCATCGCGTTTGGGGTCTTCTTCCTCGCCCTTGCACCCATGACGCGTACGTGGCTGTCGAGCTCCCTGATGAAGACCCCCCTGGACTACTACAGCGAGACGGTCCTCACCGCGGAGGGGGCCACCTACTTCAACATCGAGGACGTGGAGCTCGTCGAGAACGCCAACCTGGAGGCCAACTCGACCCTCCGGGCCGACGTGGCCTCCAGCACCGACGAGACGGTGGTGTGGGACCAGTTCACCTGGCTCAGGGACGCCGACACCGACTTCGGCATCACCTCCACCAGCCGTCGGGCCGGACACGACCGCGTCACCGGCGAGGCCGTCGACTGCTGTGACGCCATGATCAACGACGAGGCCGTCGCCCAGAACGGCCAGGCGTGGAAGTTCCCCTTCTTCACGGAGCAGCGCGACTACGACTTCTTCGAGACCACCGTCCAGGAGAACGTCCCCATGAAGTTCCAGGGGACCGAGGAGATCAAGGGCGTCGAGTCGTACAAGTTCGTCCAGGAGGTCGAGGACGAGGTCGTCGGGGAGCGCACCCTGCCGCGCTCGGTGGCCGGACTGGAGGGCGACGGCGACGTCACGGGCGACGAGGTCTTCTCCATCACCCGCACCTACTGGGTCGAGCCCGTCACGGGTTCTCCCCTGAAGATCGGCGAGAACCAGAACCGCGTCGTCGTCGTGGACGGCGAGGAGGTCCTGACCATCCTCGACGCCGACCTGGTCTCCAACGACGAGTCGATCCAGAACGCCGTGGACAAGGCCGACCAGGGCCGCACCATGCTTCCCCTGTTGCACACCACCCTGCCCATCGTCAGCCTCGTGGTCGGTGTCGGATTCATCGGCATCGCCGTCATCCTGCTCCTCACCGGTCGCCGCGATGACCACCACGGCTGACCTCCCCGCCCACCCCGCACCGGCGCGCCCGCTCGGGCGCGCCGGCGCGGGCGTTCCCACCTCCGGGCCGTGGTGACGAAGAGAAGCCGGGTCGCGGGGGCCGCGGCGGACGACGGCCGGCACGGTGTCCGGAGGAGGACCGCCGCCCTGCTCAGGGCGTGCCGTCCCCGACAGTGGCTGAAGAACCTGCTCGTCCTGGCGGCCCCGGCCGCCGCCGGGGCGCTCACCCGCCCCGAGGCGTTGGCGACCTGCTTCGCGGTGTTCGTCCTGTTCTGCGTGGCGGCGAGCGGCACCTACCTGCTCAACGACGTCCACGACGCCCACCGTGACCGCGCGCACCCGCGCAAGCGCCATCGGCCGGTCGCCTCCGGAGACCTCCCGGCCCCCGTGGCCGTGACCGTGGGAGCCGTGCTCTGCGCCGCCGCACCGTCGGCCTCCCTGGCCCTGGGCGACACCGCGCTGTCCCTCCTGCTCACGGGGTACGTGCTGCTCACCCTGGCCTACACCCACCGCCTCAAGGACCTCGTGGTGGTCGACCTGGTCGCGGTCGCCGCCTGCCACGTGCTGCGCGCCGTCGCGGGAGGAGTGGCGGTCGGGGTACCGCTGACCTCGTGGTTCGTCATCGTGGTGTCGTTGGCCGCGCTGTTGGTGGTGGTCGGTAAACGCGAGGCCGAACTACGCGCCGGACGGGACGGCGGCGAGGGCGCGGAGACGGTCCGCCCCGCCCTGCGCGGCTACACCACCGACTACCTGTCCCAGACCCGCAGCATGGCCTCGGGCGCCATGATCGTCACCTACTGTCTTTGGGCCCTGGACCAGGGCGACGGACCACTGACGCTCTTCCACGCGGTGAGTATCGTCCCCTTCATCATGCTCGTCCTGCGTTACAACCTGCTCGTGTCCCGGGGAGTGGGCGAGGAACCCGAGGAGATCGCTCTGCGCGACCGCCCCCTGCAACTCGTACTCGTGGCGCTCGTGACGCTCGTAGGACTGGGGATCTACTTGTGAACGACCGGCGAACCCTTCTGCACGGGTGGGGGCGCACCTCGCCCACGGCCGCCCACGTGGTGCGTCCGCGCACACCCGAGCAGGTGGCCGAGGCACTGGCGGGGGCCGGAGAACGCGGGGCGCTGCCGCGCGGGCTCGGCCGCTCCTACGGCGACGCCGCCCAGGACGCGGGGGGAGTGGTGCTGGACTGCACCGGGCTGACCGGGCCCGTGCGCCTGGACACCGGACGCGGCGAGGTCACCGCGCCGGCGGGGACCAGCATGGATCGCCTCATCGCCGACCTGCTGGAGCATGGCCTCTTCGTCCCCGTCACCCCCGGGACCCGTCACGTCACCCTCGGCGGGGCGGTCGCGGCCGACGTCCACGGTAAGAACCATCCGGCGGACGGCTCCATCGGCGCGCACCTACACGCGTTCACACTGGTCACGGCAGACGGGAACGCGCGCCGTCTGCGCCCCGAAGGCGAAGGCTCCGACCTGTTCTGGGCAACGGTCGGGGGCATGGGGCTGACCGGGGTGATCACCGAGGTGACGCTCGCGGTGATCCCGGTCGAGTCCGCGTACATGCGGGTGGACACCGACCGGACCGCGGACCTGGAGGCCACCCTGGAACTCATGGCACGCACCGACCACCGCTACTCGGTGGCCTGGCTGGACCTGTTCGCACGGGGAGGGGGCCTCGGCCGGGGAGTGGTCACCCGAGCCCACCACGCTCGCACGGGCGACCTGCCGCACGGCCTGCGCCGACGTCCCCTGTGGTACGGGAGCGCGAGTCTGCCGCTCCCACCCCTCACCCCACCGGTGGGAGCGGTGAACAGGTGGACCGTCGGTGCGTTCAACGCCCTCCATCACGGACGGGCGCCCCGCCGCAGGCGCGGCCAGGTGCGGTCCGTGGCCGCCTACTTCCACCCGTTGGACGCCCTGCGCGGGTGGAACCGGATGTACGGGCGCCCCGGCGTGGTGCAGTACCAGTTCGTGGTGCCCTTCGGGGAGGAGGACACCCTGGCGGGCATCGCCGCGGACCTGTCCAAGGCGCGGGTGCCCTCGTTCCTGGCCGTCCTCAAGAGGATGGGCGGATCGACGCCCGGGCCGCTGTCCTTTCCCCGGCCGGGGTGGTCGCTGGCGGTGGACCTGCCCGCCGACGTGCCGGGGCTCGGTGCGATGCTGCACGGGTTCGACGAGCGGGTGGTCGAGGCGGGAGGCCGCCTGTACCTGGCCAAGGACAGTCGGGCCCGGGCCGAGACCGTGCACGCCATGTATCCGGGACTTCCCGCCTGGCGCCGGGTCCGCGAACGGGCCGACCCCGACGGGGTCCTGGTGTCCGACATGGCCAGGCGCCTGCGACTGCTCTGAGAGCGCTGACGACGACTGTGGAAGGGACGGGGAGCGCCGTGCGCGACTCGGTGGGATCGGTGCGCAGCGTACTGCTGCTGGGCGGCCGTAGCGAGATCGGACTGGCCATCGTCGAGCGGCTGGTCAGGGAGGGGGCCCGCGAGGTGGTGCTGGCCGCGCGGGGCGGGGTGGACCCCGTGCCGAACGCGCTCACGGGTTCGGGCGCCACCGTGCACTCGGTGGAGTTCGACGCCGCCAGAGCCGACACCCACACCGGCACCGTGGCCGAGGCCGTGAAGCTGGTGGGCGACCTGGACGTGGTGGTGGACGCCTTCGGGGTGTTGGGCGAACAGTCCGAGTACGAGGCGGACCCGGTCGCCGCCGCGCGCGCCGCCACCGTCAACTACACCGGACACGTGTCCGCGGGGCTGGCCGTGGCCGCCCGTCTGCGTGAACAGGGACACGGGGCGCTGGTGGTGCTCTCCTCCGTGGCCGGTGTGCGGGTGCGCAGGTTCAACTTCGTCTACGGCTCGGCCAAGGCGGGCCTGGACGGCTTCGCGCAGGGTCTGGCCGACTCCCTGCACGGCTCCGGCGCGCGTGTGCTGGTGGTCCGGCCCGGCTACGTGCCCACACGCATGTCCGCGCACGTGGAACCGGCGCCCTTCCCCGCGACCCCCGCCCAGGTCGCCGAGGTGGTCGCGGCCGGTCTGCGCTCGGGCGCCACGACCGTGTGGGCACCGCGTGTGCTGCGGCCGCTCTTCGCCGGGATGCGCCTGATGCCGCGCGCCCTGTGGAAGCGGCTGGGCCGCTGAGCCGGGGGCCGGAGCTCGGAAGACCCCGGCGGGTCACCCGACCTCGTCGGCGGTCAGCCGGTAGAACGCCAACGGCACCAGGCAGGACAGCATCACCATGGCGGGCACCAGCGTGCTGCCGATGAGCATGCCGCGCAGCGCCTCGTCGCTCTGTCGGACCACCTCACCCGCGCCCGACTCCACGTATCCGCTCACCGCCAACGCCAGCGACAGCAGGCCGGTGCCCACCGACTGGGCCATGGCCTCCCCAGATGTCCACAACCCCGACAGCACACCGTTCCCGCGTCGTCCCGAGGCATCGGTGGAGGCCAGGCGGTCGGCCAGCATCGACCATGGCAGCAGCATGGTCCCGGACAGCCCCACGCCCACCAGCACGGAGGAGAACACCGCGCCGAGAGGACCCCACAGCGGGATCAGCGACAGTCCCAGACCTCC
>CALGOD010000326.1 GCA_937957845.1 uncultured Nocardiopsis sp. | reverse complement strand
GAGGAGTTCGTGCCCGTCGGGCGCCCGGGAGGACCGGAGTCCTCCGAGAAGGAGGAATCGGAGGCACCCGTCTCCGCTGTCCCCGAGGCACCGGAGGAGACCTCCGTTTCCTCCGAGGCCCCCACCGGGCAGGGCCAGGCGAACACCCCTCAGGAGGCCGCGGACAAGGGTGCGGTGACACAGGAGCCCGCGGAGGCCGGAGCCCACGGCACCGAGGAGGCCGCGGGCGGACAGCAGCAGGAGAGCCCCGAGGTCCAGCAGGCCAAGGAGTGCCTCATCGACCGGTTCGTGAACCTCAGGACGGGTGAGACGAAGCTGGACGACGTCACGTTGATTCCCGCCGGCAAGGAGCTCATCGAGCGGGTCCTCTCCCGGGGGCGGATCACCGCCACCGAGCGCGACCGCCTGCTGGCCACCGTCTGGTACTACGGCGACGAACGCGACAAGACCAGTGCCATCGACGACTGCGCCCGAACCCTGGGCCTGGAGCGCTCCGAGGTGGAGAAGATCGTCTCCGGTCTGGCGTGGCTGATCGCCGAGCTCGTGGGAGAGGTCAACGCCCGACACAGGGTCGAGCACGAGGAGAACGTGGCGCGCACCCTGAAGGGCGAGGCCAGCGACCCGTCCGTGGACCCGGTCGGGGCCGAGGAGTGGCAGCAGCTGATGGAGTCCCTGCCGTGGAGTCTCCCGGCCACGCCCGGAACGGACACCGACCAGGACACCGGCCAGGACACCGAGGCCGGGACCGGTGCCGACCAGAACGCCGGGACCGAGACGGGCACCGGAACCGAGGCGGGCGCGAAGAGCCCGTGAGAGGCCCGGAGTCCCGCGAGAGCGCCGAGGACACCGGAGGATCCCGACCTTCGGGGAGCGACTCCCCGAAGGGACGGCGAGCGATCCGAGGCGCGCGACGCCAAGCCCCATGAGGCAGGACCGAAAGGCCGGGCGGGCGGCGGGCCGCGTACACGGCCTGCCCTCCCCGTCGTCACCGTGACCCGGGGCCGGACACCGGCCCCGGGTCTGCTCCGTGGAGGCCCCATCCCCGCGGAACCGAACACAGGTCACCCCTCGGAACAGTCCATGCTGTACCGTCGCCTCAGGTCCACGGCCCGGCGCGCACCGTCACCCACCCCGGTCGCCACGCCCCCACCCGGGGCACACGGCCCGGACCGCGCCGGCGATCCCCGCCGCCCCACCCCGAGGAGGACCCGCCCGATGCCCGGTTTCACCACCCGACCCCAACTCAGCGGCGATTTCGGCATGGTCGCCTCCACCCACTGGCTGGCCAGCGCCACCGGCATGTCCCTGCTCGAACGCGGTGGCAACGCCTTCGACGCCGCCGTCGGCGCGGGCTTCACCCTTCAGGTGGTCGAACCCCACCTCAACGGTCCCGGTGGAGAGGTGCCCGTCATCTTCCAGGCCGCGGGAGGCGCCCCCCGTGTCCTGTGCGGTCAGGGTGTCTCGCCCGCCGCCGCGACCATCGAGGCCTACGAGGGGATGGACCGCATCCCGGGCAGCGGTGTGCTCGCCGCCACCGTTCCCGGGTCCTTCGACGCCTGGATGCTGCTCCTGCGCGACCACGGCACCATGACCGTTCGCGAGGTGCTCGACCACGCCATCGGGTTGGCCGAGCGCGGTTATCCCGTCCTCGACCGCATCGCCGCCGCGGTCAAGGCCCTCACTCCCGTCTTCTCACAGCACTGGACCGGGTCGGCCGCGGTGTACCTTCCCCACCGCGTCGCGCCCGCGCCGGGGTCCCGGCTGCGAAATCCCGCCCTGGCCGCCGCCTACCGACGCATCGTCGCCGAGGCCGAGAGCGTCGGAGGCGACCGCGAGGCGCAGATCGAGGCCGCACGCCGGGCGTGGTCGCAGGGTTTCGTCGCCGAGGCCGTCGGAGAGTTCCTGTCCCGTCCCGTCCCCAGCGCCACGGGAGAACCCCAGCAGGCCCTGCTCACCTCCCAGGACATGGCCGAGTGGAGCGCCTCCTACGAGGATCCGGCCAGCGTCTCCCACGGTGTCCACACGGTGCACAAGACCGGCCCGTGGGGTCAGGGTCCCGCCATGCTCCAGCAGTTGCGCCTGGCCGAGGCGTTGGGCACCGGCCACGATGTCCGGGAAGGGGTCAGCGCCGACTTCGTGCACCGGGTGACCGAGGCCGCCAAGCTGGCCTTCGCCGACCGTGAGGCCTGGTACGGCGACCCCGACTTCGTCGACGACTTTGTTTTCCACATTCACGATGGAAGTTCCGATGGAGCCCGG
>CALGOD010000325.1 GCA_937957845.1 uncultured Nocardiopsis sp. | reverse complement strand
GGGGTGCGGGCCCGAAGGCGACCTGCTCCTTGCCGCGCACCGAGCACGACCTCCTCACCCGGGTGGAGGTGCCCCGAGGACCTGGACCGACTCGGTGACGCGATCACGGTGGCCATGACCGACCGCACGCGTCGGCGTACCCGGTCGAAGAAGCAGATGTCGCCGTCGGACTGGTCGTGGACCCACGATGACGCCCCGGCCCTCCTGTAGTCCCTTGGACGGTGGCAACAGGACCCGTGCCCGCTTCCCCTTCCGTGAACGGGACGGGCACGAGGGGCGCGAACCGTTCAGGAGGCGTCGTCACGCAGCGACATGCCCTCGCGATTCAAGGACTCCACCAGGACGCGCACGGCCTTGGGGCCGACTCCGTGCAGGTCCGACAACTCCCTTTCGCTACGAGTGGCGACCTGGGAGAGGGTGCTCAACCCGGCCCCGAGCAGGGCCCGGGTGGCGGGTCCGCCGATCGCGGCCGGAAGGTCGCAGCCCGTCGGCCTGACGCCCGCGTCGGCGGCGGCGAGTGCCTCCGCGTACCGTTTCGGTGCACGGTGGGACCACGCCGCCCGGACCAGGGCGTTGAGATCCTTGCCGTTGACGTCGGCCAGCCGCACGTCAAAGCCCGTGGTCGTACCCGACCGCGTAAGCCGCTCCCCGGACGGGTGCGCGGCCTCGGCCTTCTCGATCTCGAGCTCGGGCAGGCGCAACCGCACCCGACCGTCCTTCGTGGCCGAGGCGAACTCCCTGCCGTGCACCGAGAACACGACCGTGTCGGAGCGGGTGCCCTCCTCGGTCTCCGGAAGGGCGAGCGCGGCCTTACGCAACTGGGACACAGTGGTCATGCCGCGATGCTAGACGCGCTCACCGACAGAGCAACGGCACGGAGCGCGAGGCCGCGTCGTCGAGCGCTTCCCGGGCGTGGCGCCGTCCCCACGGGAAGAAGCTCAGAGGCGGGGTCGCGGGGCGAGGTCACCGGCTTCTCCCCGCGTGGGGCGGCGCGGTCCACTCGAAGGCCGGAACATCGGGGCGGCTCATGTCCCGGTCCCGGATGTCACGGATGCCCGTGGTCGGCCCCTCGACCACGCCGGCGGCCCTTTGATCGTCCACGCGACGTTCCCGCCCTCCTGAGCGGGGCTCGGCGGAGAAAGCCCGACGGTCCCCGCCGAAACCGAGGGATTCAGGGCCTGTGAGCCACTCCGCCGTACTCGGACACCGGGCGCTTCTCGGCGTCGGAGGGTTCGGGGCGCCACAGCGAGCAGGAGACCACACCCGGTCCCGGCGGCTCCAGTCCCTCGAACAGGGCGGTGGTCTGCGCCGCCGTGCGGACGGTGAGCCTGGGGGTGCCGCTCTCGTTCCAGGCCGCTGTCGATGTCCAGGAACTGGTCGACGCCCTCCTCCCCGGCCGGACACGTGACCGCCCGGGTGAGGAAGGCCCGGTCGGCGACCGTGTTGTCCACGACCTCGGGGAAGAACGCGCGGATCCGCTCGCCCATCTCCCGGTCCACCGGATGGTCGTCCTCTCCTCCCAGCCGGTGGTTCCAGATACGGGCGTTGTGCGGGACGAATGTGTCGATCGCGGACATGGGGCCTTCGGGGGTGTCAGAGGTCACGGGCCCGCCTTCCACGTGCATTCTCAATCCTCAGACAAAGGAGGTGTGACCGGACAAGTGAACGGCGAAAGAGCCCACTCGACAAGGGCCCTTCGGTCGTGTGTCCCGGACGGCCCGTCGCACCATCGCGCCCCGTTCGGAGAGAGGGACCTGCTCGGAAAACCACTCGTCGACGGAGTCGGCCACCGGATAGGTTGCCCAACAGCGCCCTCGACATCCACCACCCGGACAGGAGCCACGATTGAAGCACTCCAGCCCCGAGTTCGCGCGGATCGCGGAGAGAGGGACCGTCCTGCGCTGTCAGGTGGGCTCCGGTGTCCACGGCGTCACCGTCCAGGGCCAGAACGACCGCGACGAG
>CALGOD010000324.1 GCA_937957845.1 uncultured Nocardiopsis sp. | reverse complement strand
CCTCGCGGACCCGACCGCGGCACCTCCGAACCCCCTCTGAGCCCGAACTTCGGGCGGCCGGGCGCCGGCCCTCCACCGATGACCAGGGTGAACGGGAAGGAACGGGCGACACGCGCTCATCGTTCCGCGATCGCGACACTCCCTCCCAGAACGCCTCTTCTAACGGCTCAGACACGAAATATAGTGGTTTACTTCACTCCAGGCGGTTCTTTACGTAGGTTTCCTACCAACCCTGAGGGGACCCTCGAAAGGAACGGGAGGCGTGCCGATGGCCCGCAGACGAACACACGGATATGTTCCGCTTCCCGCAGCGGCGGCGGCACTGGTCCTTGCCGCGACGGCGTGCGGAACCGGAGGAGGCGGTGGAGGCGACGCCTCTGACACCGACAGCCTCCTGGTCTGGATCATGCAGGGGACCAACCCCGACGAGACGGGCTTCTTCGAAGCGGCCAACGCCGCGTTCACCGACGAGACCGGTGTCGAGGTCCAGGTCGAGTTCGTGCCCTGGCAGGACGCCCAGAACAAGATCTCCACCGCCATCGCGGGTGGCACGGTGCCCGACGTCGTCGAGCTCGGCAACACCCTCACACCCGGCTTCGCCGACGCGGGAGCCCTGCACGACCTGTCCGGATACGGCATCGAAGCAGACCAGTACATCTCCGGTCTGATGGAGATGGGACAGATCGAAGACGGTGTCTACGGTGTGCCCTGGTACGCCTCCATTCGCTCCATCGTCTACCGGAGCGATCTGTTCGAGGAACACGACCTGCAGGTCCCGCAGAACTGGGACGAGCTGCGGGAGACCGCCCTGGCCTTGGCCGAGGCCGAGGAGGACATGATCGCCTTCCCCGTACCGGGAGACGCCCAGTACTCGGTCATGCCCTGGATCTGGGGCGGTGGCGGAGAGATCGCGGTACAGGATTCCGACGGCGGCTGGACCTCGCGGATGGACACCGACGAGGGCCGTGCCGGAATCGAGTTCTTCACCGGCCTCGCCCTGGAGGACGGCACCTCCACCACCGGTGCCGTCAACTGGAACGAGATCGACGTCATGGAGGCCATCGCCGACGAGGAGGCCGCCATGGCCATCCTCGGCAGCGCCAACCCCAAGGCGATCCTGGAGGCCAACCCCGACCTGGAGGGCAGGATCGACTCCTTCACGCTTCCCGGGCAGGACGGCGGCTACATGCCCTCCTTCGCGGGCGGCTCGTTGCTGTCGGTCTTCGAGGGCACCGGGAACGAGGAGGCGGCCTGGCAGTACGTCCAGCACCTGACCGGTGACGAGTTCTCCATGCGCTGGGCCGAGGAGACCGGCTTCTTCCCGGGGACGATCGAGGGCGTGGACGAGTTCTCCGCGTCCGCCGACCCCATCCTGGAACCCTTCGCCGTCCAGCTCGGCGAGGCCAGCCGGGGCGTGCCGGTCACCCCCGCCTGGACCCAGGTGGAGGCGGAGAAGGTCCTGGGCGGTATGCAGCAGGACATCCTCAACGGCGAGGCCACCGTGGAAGAGGCGACGAAGAGCGCCGCCGACGAGATCGAACGCATCCTCAACGGAGGGTAGACACGTGCGAACACCGGTCGGGCTGGACACCAGCAGCGGACCGGAGCAGGACGTCCACCGCCCGCCCGGGCCGTCACCGCGGCGGCTCGGGGCACGGAGGGCGCCGCTCCTGGGCATGCGAGGACGCAGGGCGCTCCTTCCCTGGGTCCTGCTCACCCCCGCGCTGACCGTCATCGGACTGCTGCTGTTGTTCCCGCTCGGCCGGATCGTGTGGCTGTCCTTCCGCGAGTACCGGCTGCGCAACCTCGTCTCGGGCGAGTCCGACTTCGTCGGCCTGGACAACTACCTCACCCTGCTGACCGACCCGTACCTGTGGCAGGTCGCGATGCTCAACACGGTGGTCTTCGCCGCGGTCGCGGTATCGACCACCATCGTCGTGGGCACGTTGGTCGCGTTGCTGCTGTCCACGCTGAACCCCGTGCTGCGGATCTTCGTGGTCTCCTGCATCATGGTGGCCTGGGCCATGCCCGCGGTCAGCGGTACCTACGTGTGGCTGTGGATCTTCGACGTCGACAGCGGCGTCGTCGCCCAGGCGCTGACCTCCATAGGCCTGGTGGACCCCTCCGGGTACAACTGGTTCGCCGACCGACTGTTCTTCTACGCCATCGTCACGCTCAACGTGGTGCACGGCGGTTTTCCGTTCGTGGCCGTGACCGTGCTCGCCGGTCTGCTCACGGTGCCCAGGGAACTGCACGAGGCGGCGCGTATCGACGGCGCGGGCGCCTGGAAGCGCTTCTGGCACGTCACCTTCCCGGTGCTGCGACCGGTCTTCGCCGTCGTCACCGTGCTCTCCACCATCTGGGACTTCAAGGTGTTCGCGCAGATCTACCTGATGCCCGGCGGTGACGTGGGCGGCTCACGGATGCTCAACCTCGGTGTGTGGTCCTACGTGCGGTCCTTCGGACACAACGACTACGGCCTCGGCTCGGCCATCGCGGTCCTGTTGACCATGCTGTTGCTGGTGGTCACCGTGTTCTATCTGCGCGCGCTGTTCCGAGAAGACGGGCTCCGATGAACACGGCGACGTGGGGGAACCCCTCAGTGAACGTTCCCGTGGACACCGGAGACCAGCTTGTCGCGTACCCGACGCCAGTCCACCGAGGCCAGGGAGCTGCGGTTCAGGTCCTCCCGCACCGCGGCCATGGTGCGCAGATCGTACTCGCTCAGCGGGCGTCCCTCGTCATGGTTCCCGTTGACGAGGTCGTCGACGTAGGAGTGCAGCAGTCGTCCACTCGGGTCGTCCCAGGCGTGCCGGACCGCATGGTCCCGAAAACGTGCGTCATGGGGAATCCAGCTGATGACGACCTCGGTGGGGGAGGGGCCGGAGGAATCGTGCACGGCTCTACGCCACCGTCTCCGGCGACCCCGCAGACACAGTCATGTCTCCTCCTCCAACGCCGGGGCGTCAAGGTGGCCCGCCCCCGGACAGAGGAGGATTCTAACGGTCCGCATCGGACCTGGAGCAACCGGATCCGGCCCCGCGGGCACCGTTGAGGAGGAACACCGTGGTCACGCGCACCGACACACCCGCCGCCGACACCCAGTGGGAGCAGCGTGTCCGCGCCGCCCGCCGCAGGGGAGAGGCCCTGCGCACGGCCCGGTCCCTGGGCAAAGGGATCGGAGTGGCCGTGCTGTTGCTCTTCACCCTCTTTCCCGTCTACTTCATGCTCGTCAGCGCCTTCTCCGACAGGGCCACCGCGGGCACGGGGCCGCTGTTGCCCACCGGGGTGTC
>CALGOD010000323.1 GCA_937957845.1 uncultured Nocardiopsis sp. | reverse complement strand
ACTGCTGCTGGCCAAGACGGCCGACCTGATGGAGACCTCCCTGGCCGCGCTGACCCCTCTGCCCGTACCACCACGCGCCGCCGACCAGGCCGCACTCGTGCGCACCGTGGACGCGGGCCTTCCCCGCGAGGGGGTCGTGGACGCACTCGTCCGGGCCGTGGAGACACCCGTAAGGGGCGGGGAGGCGCCCGCGCCGCCCGAGGCGCCCCTGGTGGAACGCGCCCGGTGGGAGGGCATGATCCACGAGCTCTTCGCCGAGTTCGGCGCCTCCTCCTTCGGCGGCACCTGGCAGCAGGACCCCTACGGCCTGCTGGACGCCGCACTGGACCTGCTCGCCGAGCTCTCCCTGATCCGCCCGGTCCCCGGCGGCGCGCTCGTCCTCCCCGCCGCCCTGCGCTACCGCAACCTCCAGGGCGCCCTACCCGAACGCGCCGACGACGGGCAGCTGCCGCTGGGACTGGAAGAGCCCGCACCGGCCGCCGAAGAACGGTCTTCCACCTTCGCCACGACAGCCGACTCCACCCCCTCGGAGGGAAACTGATGTCCAGGGACCGCTTCCGGCCCAGCCGAGCAGGTGTGATCAACATCTGGGACTACGTCGACGAGGAGTTCGTGTTCGCCGACGGGCGCCTGGTGCTGCGTGGACACAACGGCTCGGGCAAGACCAAGGCCCTGGAGGTGCTCTTCCCGTTCATCCTCGACGGGTACACCGACGCCCGCCGGCTGGACCCCTTCAGCGGCCAGAACCGCACCATGAAGTCCAACCTGCTCTACCGAGGCCAGGACGCCGAGTACGGGTACGTGTGGATGGAGTTCGCCCGCCCCGCGCCCGAACCGGAACAGGGGCCGGGGAACGTGGAGACGGTCACCCTCGTCATCGGATTGCGCGCGCACCGCCACCGCGACGGCGTGATCCCCTCCTTCTTCGTCACCGACCAACGCCTGGGCGTGGACTTCGGTCTGCTGGCGACCGACGGCCGTCCGCTCACCGAACGCCGACTCAAGGCGACCCTGGGCGAGGACGCCCACCACTCCACCGCCGCCGACTACCGGCGCGCGGTCGACGCCCGCCTGTTCGGACTGGGGGATCGCTACGTCCAACTGCTCGATCTTCTGCTGGCGTTGCGCCGCCCCCTGCTGGCCAAGGACCTGGACCCCGAGAAGGTCTCCGAGACCCTCACCAGCGGACTGAGCCCCCTGGACGAGGGACTCCTGGACCAGGCCGCCCGCGACTTCACCAACCTGGCGGCCGTGCAGCGCCGCTTCGACCAGGCCACCGCCGCGCACACCGCGACCACGACCTTCCTGGAGGAGTACGCCTCCTACCTCACCGTCCACGCCCGCCACCGCCTGTCCCGCGTACGCACCGCCGGCGACCAGGCGGCGGAGCAGGCCCGCACCATCGCGGAGGCCCGCCACACCCGCGAACAGGCCGTCCTGGCGCACGCCGACGCCACCAAGGAGGCCGAGGCGCTGGACGCGCGGATCCAGAGCCTGACGGCGCGTAAGAGCGGTCTGGAGGCACACGAGGCCTTCCGCAGTCACGCCGCCCTGGAGATCGAACGCGCCCACAACGCCGAGACCGCCCGCGTCCTGACCGAACAGCGGGACCGACTGGACGAGCAGGCCGGGGAGATCGTCGCCCTGGAACGGGAGGCCGACCAGGTCGCCGCCGACCTCGAACACACGTGGGCGCGCATCGGGGAACTGGCGGCGGAGCTGGCCCGAAGCGGTGAACAGGCCGGACTCGCCCACGACGGGGAGGGGGCGCTCGACACGGGCGAGGACCTGCTCCGGACGGCCCAGGCACGCGCGACCGCCCGCCGCGACGACGTGGCCGTGGTACGCGAACGCCTGGACGGCCTGGCCCGGGCCGAGAACGCGCGCGGCACCGCGGAACGGGCCGCCTCTCGGGCCGAGGACAGGTTCGGCGACCACGAGAGGAAGTGCGACCAGGCCTGCGACGAACTGGCCGAAGCCCGGCGCGAGGCGGCCGAGGCCCTCACCGTGTGGGCCGGCCACTGGGCCGACGGCCCGGCACCGGTCACCGACGCCGCATGCGTCGAGGCCCTGGGTCGGGCCCTGGAAGGGGTCGGCGAACCGGGGACCCCCACCCTGACGGAGGTCTACGGCGAGTACACCGACCACAAGCGCCTGGACACCGCCGCACACGCGCACGCCCTGCGGGACCGGCGGGACCGGATCGACGCCGAGATCGAGCTCGTGCACCGCGAACGCCGGGACATCGCCGCCGAACGCGACGACGCCCCGCCCACCGACGACCTGCGCACCGCCTCGCGCCAGGACCGCCCCGGCGCCCCGTTGTGGCGACTGGTCCGCTTCGCCGACGGGATCGACGAGGCCGAGGCCGCCGCCGTGGAGGGCGCCCTGTACGGCGCGGGCCTGCTCACCGCCTGGGTCCACCCCGAGGAGGAGGCCACCCGCGCCGCTCTCGCCGCCGGCGAGGCCGACGCCTACCTGCTGGCCTCCGAGGCCGTCGTCGCCGACCAGAACCCGACCCTGGCCGACGTGCTGGTCCCCGAACAGCAGGACCTGGTCCCCGAGCACGTCATCGCCCGCATCCTGGCCTCGGTGCGTCTTTCCGATTCCACGCACCACGCCGGCGGCGAGGAAGGCGAGGAACCGGTGACGGCCGCGCACACGGTCACCACCGGAGCCCGGTTCGCCCAGGGGATCCTCGTGGGCGCCAGACCCAAGACCGCCCCCGAGTTCATCGGCGCCACCAACCGCGCCCAGCGCCGCCGCGAACGTCTGGAGGCCTGCGACGCACGCCTTGGCGAACTCACACGTCAGCGAGAGCAGA
>CALGOD010000322.1 GCA_937957845.1 uncultured Nocardiopsis sp. | reverse complement strand
CGCGAGTTCGGGTTGGAGGTGCTGCGGCCGGTCGAGGTCACCGAGGTCCGGGAGAGCGACGACGGCGGCTTCGTCGTCACCACCGACCGGGGTGACGTCGGCACGCGGGTCCTGGTCAACGCCAGTGGGACCTGGGCCAGGCCGTTCCGTCCCTACTTCCCGGGCGCGGCGGACTTCCGCGGCGTGCAGATCTCCACACCGGACTACCGTGCGGCCGAGGACTTCGCCGGCATGCGGGTGCTCGTCGTGGGCGGGGGCACCTCCGCGGTCGGGTTCCTCAAGGAGTTGGAGGGCGTGGCCGCGCACACGATCTGGACGACCCGCCGCCCCGTGGAGTTCGTCGAGGAGGCGCGCGGCACCGAGGCGGTGCGTCGGGCGGACGAGGCCGCCCGCGCGGGTCGGCCGCTTCCGAGCATCGTCAGCGGCACCGGGTTGCCCGCCACCCCCGAGAACATGGCCGCGGTGGAGCGCGGGGTCCTGGTCGCCCGGCCGATGTTCTCCGAGATCGAGCCCGACGGCGTCCGTTGGTCCGACGGCTCCTTCGCGCCGGTGGACGCCATCATCTGGGCGACGGGGTTTCGAGCCGAACTCACCCATCTGGCTCCGCTGCGCCTGCGTGAGCCCGGCGGCGGTGTCCGTGTCGACAAGGGCCGGTCCATACGTAACCCCCGCCTGTTCCTCGCGGGCTTCGGGCCACAGGCGAGCACGATCGGTGCCAACCGCGCCGGCCGCACGGTCGCGCGTCAAGTCGTCGCCGAACTGCGCTCACCTGTGTCGGAGCCGTCGCCGGTGTGAGGAGCGGAGCCGGTCCAGTGCACCACCGTGCTCAGGAGGGTTCCTCCGCCTGTGCGATGCGCTCCCCCCGGAGGCCGACGGCGGCGAGCACGGCCAGCCCCACGGTGATGGCCGCGCACACGTATCCCACGGTGTTGAACGCGGTGGCGAAGGCCTCCCGCGCGGTGTCGACGATGACTCGGGCCGACTCGGGATCCACACGCTCGGCGGCGCTCCTGGCCGAACCGACGTCCTCAAGGGCCGCGACACGCACGTCGGCGGGCAGGTCGAGGGGCAGGTCCAACCGCAGACGGTAGACGGCCGTGAGCAGGGTGCCCATGACCGCGATGCCGAGCGCCACACCGAGCTCCCCGCTGGTCTCTGACAGGGCCGCGGCAGATCCGGCGCGGTCCTCGGGGGCCGAGGCCACGACCAGGTCGGTGGTCAACACCGTCATCGGGCTCAAGCCCAGGACGACGAGCGCACCTCCCGAGACCAGCGACCACAAGGGGTCCCGTGCGTCGATCTGGGACAGGAGCAGGTAGCCGCCCAGGGACGACAGCGCACCGACCGCGATCACCGAGGAGGTCCCCCAACGGGAGGCCGGCGCGGGTGCGCAGAGGGAGCCGACGACGGCGGCCAAGGCGATGGGTGCGGTCAGCAGGCCCGCGCGCAACGGGGAGAGTCCGACCGCGGACTGCAGGAACTGCGGAATGAGGAAGTTGACCGCGGTCGCGGCGAAGACGCCCGCGGTCAACAGGGCGAGCGCGACCCGGAAGGACCGTGAGCGGAACAGGGCGGGGTCCACCAAGGGTGTGGGCAGATTCCGTTGTCGACGTACGAAGACGAATCCGAGGACGAGTCCGGTGACCAGGGCGACGGTGCTCACCACACCGGGGCCGGAGCCCACCAGTTCCTTGAGGCCGTGGACGAGCGTCAGCATCGCCGCGATCGACAGCATGACACTCACGGCGTCGATCCGCGCCGCGTCGGGGTCACGGCTCTCGGGCAACAGTACGGGACCGGCCAGTACCACGACGGCCATGACGGGAACGGCGAGCACGAACACCGATCCCCACCAGAACGCCTCCAACAGTGCGCCGCCGATGAGCGGGCCCAAGGCGATTCCGGCCGAGAAGGTCGTCATCCACACCGCGACGGCGGTCGTGCGCTGGCGGTCGTCCCGGAACATCGTTCGGATGAGCGCCAGGGTGGAGGGCATGAGTGTGGCACCGGCGATGCCGAGGGCGGCGCGGGCGGCGATGAGCGACAGTGGTCCGGTCGCCAGTGCGGCCCACAGCGAGGCCGCGGCGAAGGCCGCGGACCCGGTGAGCAGCAGGCGCCTACGACCGATGCGGTCGCCCACCGAGCCCATCGTGACGAGCAGGCCCGCGATCATGAATCCGTACACGTCGATGATCCACAGCCACTGGGTCGCGCTCGGCTCAAGGGCGGCCCCGATGTGGGGCGCCGCCAGGAACAGCACGCTCGCGTCGATGGCCAGGACGAACAGTGGCAGGGCGAGCAGGCCGAGCCCGCACCACTGGCGGCGTCCTGCACGCGGGGGTATGTCGGTGACCACGCTCGTTCTCCGTCTCTAATTACGAGACGATGCGTACCGTATCGAATTCGAGAGTAGGCAGAAGGAGAGGAGGGCGTCAATGGGGCGCGACTCCGGTCGGAGCGGAAGACCCCGCGACACGCACATCGACGTGGCCGTCCTCGACGCGGTGTCGGCGCTGTTGGAGGAGGGCGGTTACCGCCCGCTGGCCATCGAACAGGTGGCAAGGCGGGCCGGTGTGAGCAAGGCGGCCGTCTACCGGCGCTGGCCCAACCGACAGCTCCTGGTCCTCGCCGAACTCGAACGGCGCATGGGTCGGGTGGAGCCGCCGAGCACCGGATGCACCCTGTGCGACCTCCACGAGTCCCTGTCCCTGTTCGCACGCACCTTCACGTGCATGGGGCGGGCGTTCTTCGGTCCGTTGCTCGCCGGCTGCATCGGTGACCCCGAACTGCACCGCAGGTACATGGACACCCTCTTCACACCCC
>CALGOD010000321.1 GCA_937957845.1 uncultured Nocardiopsis sp. | reverse complement strand
TTCCGTGAGGGGCGATCACCCGCGATCAGCCCCCCTGCGCCCCTTCGAAGGCAGTATGCCGGAAGGGGCGCGCGTACCCGGTCGGAGGAGTCTCACCGGGCCGGTCGAGGCAACGACAAAGGCCCTCCCCGGGGTGACCGCCGGGGAGGGCCCCACTTCGCGGGGGAGGGGCTCAGCCGGTGAAGGACCTCTTCTCGCCGCTCGACGCCTTCACGGGCTCCTCGGGGGTGTTCGGCGCGGCCTCGGGAGCCGTTGACGCCTCCTCGGCCTGCTCGTCCTCTCCGGGGAGGTCGAGGGTGTCCCGCAGGCGGACCCTGGGCAGGAACAGCGACAGGAGGAGACCGAAGACGGCGATCCCGGTGGCCACAAGGAACAACTCACCGGTGGCCGAACCGTAGGAGTTCTCGACGATCGAGCGCAGCAACGGCGGCATGCCCGCCAGGTCCAGAGTGCCGGCGTCCCCTCCTCCGGCGGTCGGGCTGATGCCCGCCGCCGCCACGCCGTCGGCGATCTTGGAGGAGACCCGGTTGGCCAGGAAGGCGCCCAGCACGGACACGCCGATCGTGCCGCCCAGGGTGCGGAAGAAGGTCACGGTCCCGCTGGCCGCGCCGAGCTCGCGCAGTGGGACGGAGTTCTGCACCACCAGGACCAGGTTCTGCATGGACATGCCGACCCCCAGACCCATCAGCAGCATGCCCGAGCAGACGATGAGCAGGGAGGTGTTCTTGTGGATGGTGGACAGCACCAGGAAACCCAGTGTCAGGGTCACCATGCCGGTGACCACGTAGGACTTCACCCGACCCGAGCGGGAGACCATACGCCCGGCGACGGTCGAGGAGACCATCGTGCCCAGCATGAGCGGGGCGGTCAGCAGCCCGGCCTCGGCCGGGGAGTAACCGCGCGCCAGCTGGAAGTACTGGCCGAGGAACACGGCGCCGCCGAACATCGCCATGCCGACCGCGGAGCTGGCCAGGATGGCGATGACCGTCTCACGTCGCAGCACCAGGTGCAGGGGTACGACCGGCTGGGACACGCGCGCCTCCACCCACACGGCGAGGGCGAGCAGGACGAGGCTTCCACCGACCATGGCCCCCGACTGCCAGGAGACCCACGCGAACTCACCGCCCACGAAGGTCACCCACAGCAGCAGGAGGCTGACACCTGAGGCGATGAGCGCGGCACCGGCGTAGTCCACCTTGGTCTCGGGGCGGCGCACGTCGACCAGCTTCAGGGTGCGGCTGAGCACCACCAGGGCCACGAGCATGAAGGGCACGCCGACGAGGAAGCACCAGCGCCAGCCCAGCAACGGCAGACCGGCCAGGAGGCCGCCCATCAGTGGTCCGCCGACGGTGGCCACGGCCATCACCGCACCGATGTAGCCGTTGAGGCGTCCGCGCTCCTTGGGGCTGACCAGTGAGGCGATGATCACCTGCACCAGGACCTGCGAGGCGCCCATGCCCAGGCCCTGGATCGCGCGGAACGCGATCAGCTGACCGGTGCTCTGCGCGAAACCGCACAGCAGTGAGGAGAGGACGAACAGCAGGATCGACAGCTGTAGCAGCTTCTTCTTGTCGAACAGGTCGGCGAGCCTGCCCCAGATCGGAGTGGAGGCGGTGGAGGCCAGCAGCGTCGCCGTCACCACCCAGGTGTACTGCGACTGGGTGCCTTCCAACGCGCCGACGATCTGCGGAAGGGCGACCGACACGATCGTGCTGCTGAGCATGGTCACACCCAACACCGTGAGCAGACCGCTCAGGGAGCGAAGGAGTGATGGTCGCTCGGTGGCCGGAAGGGGACGCGAAGTGCTCAAGGACTGACCTCTGGAAAAAGAACGACGCGGCCTCGACGGGCCGCGGGGACTGCCATGGAAGTGTGCTCGCCGGGCAAAAATGCACCGTAGGCATTTTTGCACTCCATGTAGAATAACACTGTGAACGCGATTCAGGGCCTCCGAGAACGTAAGAAAGACGACACTCGGCGAGCGGTTTACTCCGCCGCCATGCGTCTGACCGTGGAGCACGGCTTCGACCGGGTCACCATCGACGCCATCGCCCAAGGCGCCAACATCTCCCGCCGCACCTTCTCCAACTACTTCGCCTGCAAGGAGGACGCGGTCCTGCACGGTGAGCAGCTCCACCACCAGGGTCTGCTGCGGGCCCTGAGGGAGCGGCCCGCCGAGGAGTCGGCCTGGACCGCCCTTCGTTCCTCCGTGCGGGGCCTTTACACCTCCTGGGAGACCCAGCCCGACCGGGAGTGGGCGCTGCGCACACGCCTGGCCCGTGAGCACCCCTCGCTCATGGCCCAGCAGCTGGCCAACCACGCCGCGCTCGCCCGCGACCTGGAGGAGGCCGTGGCCGGGAGGCCCAACCCCGGAGGGGTACGGGCCGGCCTGCTGGTCGACGTCTTCCTGTCCGCTCTGCGCGTCGGCCTGAACACGTGGATCGACGAGGCGGAGACACGTGACCTGCTGGAAGTGGTCGAAGAGGTCATGGACGAGGTCGAGACCCCCTTCGGTGGCTGAGGGTCGCCCACGGCCACGGTGGGGATACTGGGCCCTATGGACGACCTCACCCTGTCCCTGCTGCCCCTGACGACCAGCGCCCAAGAAGGAGAACGGGCCGCCCGGGTGGCACTTCTGCCCGTGGGCAGCCTCGAACAGCACGGTCCCCACCTCCCCCTGGTCACCGACACCGTCATCGCCTGCGACCTGGCCCGGGCCTTGGCCGACGCCCACCCCTTGCGCCTGCTTCCACCGATCACCTTCGGCTGCTCACACGAACACGCGGCCTGGCCCGGGACCGTGAGCGTCTCCGCGCCCACGCTGTACGCGATGGTCGAGGACGTCGCCGCGTCCCTCGGCGACACCCGGTTGGTGCTGGTCAACGGGCACGGAGGCAACCACGTGCTGGCCAACCTCGTCCAGGAGTCCGGCGGGCGCATGGCGCTCTTCCCCGGTCCCCACGACTGGGAGGCGGCACGGCTCACCGCCGGAATGGCCACCGACAACGACCGCGACATGCACGCCGGGGAGTTGGAGACCTCCGTCCTGCTGCACACCCACCCGTCGCTGGTCCGGTCCGGATACGAGCAGGCCGACCACACCACCGGCGACCGCGACCACATGCTCACCGTGGGCCTGGCCCCCTACACGTCCTCGGGCGTGGTCGGCCGTCCCTCCCAGGCCACGCCCGCCAAGGGACGCGCCCTGCTCGCCGCGCTCGTCGACTCCTTCTCCGGTTA
>CALGOD010000320.1 GCA_937957845.1 uncultured Nocardiopsis sp. | reverse complement strand
CGGCAACTGCCTGGGCCTGCCCAACATCGGCGGCGAGATCGGCTTCGACGCCGGTTACATCGGAAACCCGCTGGTCAACGCGCTGTGCGTGGGTGTGATGCGGCACGAGGACATCAAACTGGCGCAGGCGTCCGGCCCGGGCAACAAGGTGGTCCTGTTCGGTTCCACCACCGGACCCGACGGGATCGGTGGCGCCTCGGTGCTGGCCAGCGCCACCTTCGACGACGAGTCGCACACCAAGCGTCCCAGCGTGCAGGTCGGCGACCCGTTCCTGGAGAAGCTCCTCATCGAGTGCAGCCTGGAGCTGTTCGAGAAGGACCTGGTCGTGGGAATCCAGGATCTCGGGGCCGCGGGCGTGTCCTGCGCCACGACCGAATTGGCGGCGGGCGGCACCGGCGGCATGCGCGTCCAACTGGACCGTGTGCCGCTGCGCGACCCTCGACTCACTCCCGAGGAGATCCTCATGAGCGAGTCCCAGGAACGCATGATGGCGATCGTCGAGCCCTCGAAGCTGGACGAGTTCCTGGCCATCTGCGAGAAGTGGCAGATCCTGGCCGCCGAGATCGGCGAGGTCACCGAGGTGACCCCCGAGGAGGCCGAGCGCGGAGGCCGCCTGGTGATGACCTGGCACGGCCGGACCGTGGTGGACATCCCCCCGCGCACCGCCGCCGACGAGGGGCCCGTCTACCAGCGCCCGTACGCGCGCCCCGCCTCTCAGGACGCGCTGCAGGCCGACGACGCCGGAAAGCTCGCCCGTCCCGCCGACGACACCGAACTGCGCGAGCAGCTGCTGCGCGTGCTGGGCGCCCCGGGCGTGGGCGACCCGTCGTGGATCACCCAGCAGTACGACAGCTACGTACGCGGCAACACGGTGGTGTCCGCCCCGCACGACGCCGGGATGATCCGTATCTCCGACGACTCCCACCGGGGCGTGGCCCTGTCCACCGACGGCAACGGGCGCTTCACCAGGCTGGACCCCTACACGGGTACCCGGCTGGCGTACGCGGAGGCCTACCGCAACGTCGCCGCGACGGGCGCGCGTCCGCTGGCGGTGACCAACTGCCTCAACTTCGGCTCGCCGGAGGACCCGGGGGTGATGTGGCAGTTCGCCGAGGCCACACGAGGTCTGGCCGACGCCTGCCGAGAACTGGGCACCCCGGTCACCGGCGGCAACGTGAGCTTCTACAACCAGACCGGTGACGTGGCGATCAATCCGACTCCGGTGATCGGCGTGCTCGGCGTCATCGACGACGTGCGCACCCGTCTGAAGAGCGGTTTCGCCACCGACGGCGCCCGGGTCTTCCTGCTGGGAAGCACCCGGCCGGAGTTCGGTGGCTCGGCGTGGGCCGACACCGTCCACGGCCACCTGGGCGGGCTTCCCCCGCAGGTCGATCTCGCCGCCGAGGCCGCCTTGGCGGAGGTCCTGGTCGCCTCCGCCGAGCGCGGCCTGGCCGACGCCGCGCACGACCTGTCCGACGGCGGCCTGGCCGTGGCGCTGGCCGAGTCGGCGATGCGTGGGAACCGAGGCGTGCGGCTGAGCCTGGACGGGGACGTGTTCACCGCCCTGTTCAGCGAGTCCGGTGCCCGCGCCATCGTGGCGGTGAAGCCCGGCGAGGAGGAGTCCTTCGTGGCCCTGGCCGGTGAGCACGGCGTCCCGGTGGAGCAGATCGGCCTGGTGGGCGGCGACTCCTTGTCGATCACCCACGCCGGTGGGGCCCTGGACATCCCGCTCACCGAACTGCGCGAGTCCTACGAGGCGGCCCTGCCCGCCCTGATGAACGTCGTGTAGTCGGGCATCGAACACAGTGGTGGGGACGCCTCCCAGGGCGTCCCCACCACTGTTCCGCGCGGGTGTGCGTGCCGTTCGGCGTAGGGGCTTTGGGCGGCACGTCCGTCGTTCCTCCGTCGCACCGGACGCATCCGCCGCGCGGGATCGGGCGTTCGTGCCGCCCCCACCACCGTTCCCGGTTCGTCGGTGGCAGGTGGGTAGAGGATGGGGGTGGACCCCGTGGCGGTACGGACGCGGAGTACCGATAGGACCGGGGACGTACGGCACGAAGGGAGCGGACGTCATGCGACGCGGCAGGTTGAAGGGACCTTTGGGCAGCCATGAGCGCCCTGCGAGTGCTCTGGGGTTCCGGATGGTGCTCGCGGTGTTCGGTGCCCTGGTACTTCTGGTCGGCGCCGTCTGCGCCTACTTGTTGACCGACCAGACCTGGTTGACGGTGGCGCTGGGCGCCGGTTTCATCGCCGCCTGCGTCAACGTCTACTGGGTGGGGCGGCGTCTGCGCTACGAACGCCGAGGACGCTGAACCGGTCGACCGGAGAGCGTGAGGGTGACCGCGACGGGACGGTGGTCGGAGTACGGCACGTCCGGGTTGGCGGGGTCGCTCGCGGTCAGTTCCCCGGTCGTGAGGATGTGGTCGATCTGCTGGTCGGACCGGGTCGCGGCGACCATGGTGGGAAACGGCCGGACGTCGGTGAAGGCGTCGTGGAGGATCCCTCCCCGGGGAAGCTCCTCGGGTTCGAGGTTGAGGTCTCCGGCGACCACCACGGGGCCGCCGCGTTCGTGGGCGGCCCCGACGATCTCCATCAGCGCGTCCAGCTGGGCCCGGGCGCTGGGGTCGTCCGCGTCATGGCCCCGGGGCTGCAGGTGGGTGGAGAACACGGTGACCTCGGTGCCCGACCAGTCGAGGGTGACCTCCAGTGCCTGGGCTCCCGTGGGCCCGCTGTCGGGGAGGGTGTGGCCGCGCACGTGGTCGACGGGCAGGTCGGTGAGCAGCGCGTCGCCCCAGAACGGACCGTCGGCGGGACCCCAGTACGCGGTCATCCCCAGGTGTCCGGCGAGCATGGAGAGCCCGTCGTGGCTCCCGTTGAGCAGCCAGCCACGGTCCACCTCGCTCAGGGCGATGACCTCGGCGTCGAGCCCGCGCAGGACCTCGGCCTGCTCGGCGGTGGACAGGCGACCGTCCATGCCGAATCCCATGCGCACGTTGTAGGCGGCCACCCGCAGGGTGTCGGTGTCCGTGACGGGGGCGAGGGCGGCCGGACGCGGCGGTGGGAGAAGGGCCGTGACGACCAGGGTGAGAACGGTCGTCGCGACCGCCACCGGAAGGACGTGTCGGGGGACCGGTGGGGTGGAGGAACCCGACCGGGGCAGGACCGCGGCGGCGAGCGGGAGCAACGCCGCGAACGGCACGTAGGTGTTGGAGATGTGCAGGTCGTAGGCGGCGTAGAAGGCGAAGAGCATTCCGGCGAAGCCCATGAGACCCGCGGTGGCGAGGACACCGGTCCGACGGGTCGAGGCCGTGGTGGTGGTGTTCGTGGCGGCCCACCCGACGCAGGCCGCCAGTGCGAGTTGTCCCAGCGTCAACGCCGTCAGGGTCCAGGCGGGCGGTGCCCCGAGGCCGTCGCCGGGCAGGAGTTCCGCGAGCCACAGGGCGACCAGGGCGGCGAGCAGCGCCGTCAACGGCAGGAGGGGATCGATGGTGAGCCGTCCGGGATGGGCGGCGAAGGCGACGGACAGCACCGTGACCGCGGCGAGGGCCGCGGCCGCCAGGTGTGAACCGCCGACGGTCTCCGCCACCGCCGGGTTGGCGGTGTAGAGGCCGGACAGGAGGAACAGCGGCCCCACGGCGAGCCAGGTGCGGTGTCGGGTCGGTTTCGGGGGCGCCGACGGGGCCCGCAGGATCCGGATCGTCAGGGCGGCGAAGAGCGGCGCCGGCACCGTAGCGCCGATCCAGGCGAACGCGCCGTCCCTCCAGAGGAGGTCGACCGTGCCCAGGGCCGTGTGCAGCGCGGCGGAGACGGCCACACCGGCGACCATCCCGGTCATCACCCCATGCGCGCTCATCCGGCCGTCGGTGGCCGTGGTCATCACGGTGCACACCAGCCATACGGCGCCCGTCCCCACCAGGATCGAGGACAGGTAGAGCTGGGGGTCGCCGCCCTCGGTGGCCTGGAGCACCACCCGGCCGATCGCGAGGAGGACGCCCGCGGACAGGGACAGTGCCAGGGGTGGGAACCGGCCGGCCAGGAACACGAACGGGAGCGGTGTCAGGAACCAGACGAGGGCGAAGGCGCCCATCAGTTCGGGACCGGTGGAGCCGGCCTGGCCGAAGAGGGTGATCAGGGAGGGCAGGAAGGCTCGGAGCACGTCCAGGAACAGGACCGTTCCGAGCGTGGTGACCAGACGCCCCTGGTGCATGGCGCTCCGCTCTGTGGGGGGCAGGCGAGACACACGAAGGATTCTCACCCTTCCCGGTCGAGCGGACAAGGGAGGTCCGCCGGAGCCCTGGGACAGAGCGCGAAGACGGCCACGATCCGTCCGTCCCGTCGGTGTCGGCGGGACGGACGGATCGATGGAACCACTTCGGGGCGAGGAGGCGAGAAAGCGAGGAGGCGCCTCCACCCTGGAGGATCAGCGCTCCATGGCGCCCTCGGGGAC
>CALGOD010000319.1 GCA_937957845.1 uncultured Nocardiopsis sp. | reverse complement strand
CCGCCGACCGCGATGAACACGAGGCTGAAGCCGGCGATGAACAGGGCGCTGCCGGTGACCATGGTCCAACGTCGGGAGGCCAGTTCGGTGTCGATGTCGGCGACGGTCCGCGTGGTGGTCCCGTTCCCCCCGGCCGTGGCCGCCGTCTGGGTACCGCTCATCCCGGTCACGTAGGACAGGTAGCCGGGCACCAACGGGAACACGCACGGGGAGAGGAAGGAGACGAGTCCGGCGGCCAGGGCCAACGGGATGGCCGCCAGCAGGGAGCCGGTGAGAACGGTGGTACCGATCGTCTCCATCAGTCCCCGCTTTCGGGGGAGGCGTCCTCGGACGGCTCGTCCCCGGTCTCGGAGCCCCCTTCGTCGTCCTCCCACGAAGCCGTGTCCTCGGCCTCCTGCTCCGCGACCCGGGGGCGTTCCTCGGGGTCGCCGAAGCCGGACTCGACCACGAGCGGGTCGAGGAGCCCGGTCAGCTGGTTGTAGGTCGTCGGTCCGATGACGCGGGCGGCGATACGACCCTCGGGGTCGATGACGAGGGTGCTGGGGATGGCGCGGGGCGGGACGGTGTCACGGAAGGCCTGCGGTACTTCGCCGGGCTGGTCGTACAGGCTCGGGTAGACCACGCCCTTGTCCTTGAGGTAGGACCGCGCGGCGGTCTCGTTGTCCTTGATGTTCACCCCGAGGAAGTCCACCCCCAGGTCGACGTACTCGGTGTGGACCTCGTCCAGGACGGGTTGCTCGGTACGGCAGGGACCGCACCAGCTGGCCCAGACGTTGAGGACGACGATGCCGCCCTCGTAGTCGCTCAGAGAGATCCGGTCCCCGTCGAGGGTGGTCCCCTCGACGTCGGGGGCGTCGGCCCGCTCGCCCTCCGCGAAGGTACCGGCGCTGCCGTCCCCCGAGACGAAACGGCTGTCCTCGTCATTGCTCTGGATCTCGTTACCCCCGGCACAGCCGGTCAGGGCGAGCACGGCGGCCAGGGCAGCCGCCACCAGGCGCGGCACGGTACGGCTTCGGCGCGTACCGGTGCTGGTGCTGGACATCGAGAGGACCTCGCGAACGGGGTGTGAACAGGGCGGACTACAACAACGACAAAGTGTAGTAGATGCCCTGGACGCCCTTCGGTCGCCCCGGTGTAAGCACCACGGGGATCGACCCGCCTCGAGGAAGGGGCCCCCACCGTGCGGGACGACGCCCGTGGTCGGCCCCGGAATCGGGCGGGGTCCACCGGCCTCCCCATGTTCGGGGGTCAGGGGGACGAGGTACCGCCTCCCTCTTGTGGGCCGGCCGGGGCTGGGGGCGGCCCCGGCCGGCCCGGCCTTGGATCAACCAGCCTCGACGAAGGCCTCGCGGAGGTAGTCGTGTACGGCCCGTTCGGGGACCCGGTAGGAACGCCCCACGCGAATCGCAGGGAGGACCCCCGAGTGCACCATTCGGTAAACGGTCATCTTGGACACACGCATGATCGTGGCGACTTCCGCCACGGTCAAGAACCTGACCTCTTCCAGAGGAGGCTTGCTGCCGTTCATCTTCCGACGCCCTCATTCCCGGACGTGAGCATTGTCTACCCTTCAGTCCGACGTGGTGCACGGCGGCGACCCCGGTGTGCCCGTCCCAACGCCACGCCAGCGTGTCATGCTGTCACTACTGACACGTCCGTTTTCAGGGTAGAGCCGAGTTCCCTCCAGCGAAAGGCTGTTAGTGCTTTCTTCGGGGATATGCGTTGATGGCGGGTCGGATGAGGTTTAAAGGTGGGTATAAATGGTGCTCCTCGGTCACAGAAGACCGGCCCGAGCGAGGACGTACTGGCGCAGGGGAGCGTAGTCCTCGGTCAGATATCCATCGTCCATAGGCACGGTGACCAGCACTTTTCCCTCAGCCTCGGCCAGGAAGAGGGCGGGGTCGTTGCAGTCGGCGAAACCGACGACGGGCACCCCCGCCTCCCCCGCCGCACCCGCGAAACCGTGGTCCGCGATGACCAACTGCGGCCACGCCTCACCCCGGTCCGTGAGGTCGGTCAGAATGGCGCGCATGGCGAAGGGGTGATGGCTGTGACGTGCGAGACGGGTATCCGTGACAATCGCCACGTCATCCTGCCAGACGACGATACGGCGATTCGGCGGCCGTTCTGTGGTCACTTCGTAGGAATAACCGCCGCCTGCGGTAATGACAGTGCACCCTCGTGCGACGAGAGCGTCCTTCCACGCGCTGTAGGTCTCCTGAAGGTTGCGGGGGTGGCCGGTGGCGAACATGACCCGCTCCCGACGTTCGGCGGCCAGGGCCAGTCGGTCGGCCAGAGCCTCCAAAGCGTCGATGGTCAGGTCGGGGTCGATGGTGTCGATCCCCCACACGTACTCCTCGTCGGCCACCACCCCGCAGCGCTTGCTCATCAGCGCCAGGACCTCGGAATAGGTCCAGTCGTGGGAGAAGGTCAGGCCGAACTGGTGGTAGGGGTCCTTCTGGACGAGCCGCCGGTAGTGCCGCAGGTTGTTCTGGCGTGGAGTGTCGACGTGTCCGGCGATCCCCGTGCGCACCAGATAGGTGATGAGTTCGGCTCGTGTCGGCGGCGTCACCTGGCGTTCCCCTTCCTCGTCTGCGCAGTGAGCGTGCGCCACGCCATGCGGCCACCACGACGCCTGCTCCTGTTCGCCCGGTATTCAACCTCTGTCCTACCCGCTTCGGAGGCGCCACGCCGGGGTCCCGCGGAATTCACCCGCTCCGCGTCCGGTTCGGTTCCCACCAGGGCACGTCCTCACAGGGTGGGATCGATCCCATGGCTGGGGAAGACCGCGGTGCGCGTCGCGTGGATGGCGCGGTCCACCGGATCGCCGGGGTCGTAACCGTGCTCGAAGGGCTCGAAGGACACCTCTCGCCCGTCGGTCATGTAGAGCGGCGCGAGCTCTCCGGTGCGTTGGCGCACGAAGTCCCGCCAACTCTGCGGGGTCTCGGTCTCGGGGTCGATCGGGAAGCCGGCGGCCTCGCCCAACAGGTGGGTCCAGGCACGCGGGACGACCTGCACCAGCCCGTAGCCACCACCACCGAACAGCAGCCACCGACCGCCCGCCGTCTTCTGGGCGAGTCTGTGGAGTTCGGCGTAGGCGCGGCGCTGGCCGTCCACGCTCAGGGTGAGATTGGCCAACGGGTCCAGGGAGTGGGTGTCGCACCCCTGTTGCGTCACCAGGATCTCGGGTTGGAACTCGTGCAGCAGCGGCGGCACGACGGCCTCGAAGGCGCGGTGCCAGCCGGTGTCGCCGGTGCCCGCCGGAAGGGCGACGTTGACCGCGTACCCCTCGGCGTTGGGCCCGCCGGTCTCCGATGCCTGGCCGGTACCCGGGAACAGGGTCACGGGCGACTCGTGGAGGCTGATGGTGAGCACGCGGGGATCGTCGTAGAAGGCGTTCTGGACACCGTCCCCGTGGTGGACGTCCACGTCCACGTAGGCGACCCGTTTGGCGCCCTGCTCCAGCAGCCAGGCGATGGCCAGGGCGGGGTCGTTGTAGACGCAGAAGCCCCACGCGTTACCGCGCATGGCGTGGTGCAGGCCCCCCGCGATGTTGGCGGCGTGTGCGGCCTCTCCCGACCACACGGCCCGTGCGGCGGCCACGGAGGCTCCGGAGATGAGCGCGGCGGCGTCGTGCATGTCCTTGAACACGGGGTTGTCCGAGGTGCCCAACATGTGCGCCTCGTCGGGTTCCAGAGTCCGCCCCGCCCGCTTCACCGCCTCGATGTAGGCGGGGTCGTGCACCAGGCTCAGGAGTTCGTCCGAGGCGGGTTCCACGTCCAGCAGGCCGACGCCCGGCGCGTCCAGGACACCGAGGTCCCGGCTGAGCGCCATGGTCAGCTCGACACGAACCGGAGCCAGTGGGTGCTGTGCTCCGAAGTCGTAGGCGGTGAGTCCGTCGTCCCATGCCACCCGAAGCGAGCAGGACGTGCGCCCTCCCATGTAGTGACCCCCGTTCCAGGTGCGTGTGCTTCGAAGCACACAGTACGCGGAACCGGCCCCCGGGCCGAACCCCGGGTCCCGATGCCGCCTCCGGGCGGTCGGCCTCCGGGGCACGGAGCGAGGGGTCCGTCCCGCTCCGTGCCCCGGTGGAACCGGGCTACTCGGTGAGGTAGTAGCAGGACTCGTGTTTGTCCCCCGCGCTCAGGGTGATGTTCCCGTGCAACGGCGCCGCGCCGAAGAACGAGTCGTTCGAGGTGAGCAGCACCCGGTACTCACCCGGCTTCAGCTCCAGTTTCATCACGTCCCCCTTGTCGAAGCAGGAGTTCCCCGAAGGCGGCGAGCTGTAGACCTCGCAGTCCTCACAGGCGGGAGTGATGATCTCGTCGTGGACCTTGCCCGGCCCGACGTAGAGGAAGCGCATCTCGTGCGGGGTGTTGTTGGTGATCTCCAGGACGGTCTTGCCACTGCCCGAACTTCCGGTGGGGGTGGGGTCGAAGTCGACCTC
>CALGOD010000318.1 GCA_937957845.1 uncultured Nocardiopsis sp. | reverse complement strand
GCCCGTCGCCACCGCCCGAACGGCGGTGGCGCGACGGGGGGGGGGCGGGGGGTGACCGGCCCGCTCCGCGCTGACCAGAAGGACTGGGATGCGACAGTCAGTGACATCGTCCCGGCATCGGCGTGCGCGCCGGGCCGGCCTCTCCGTGGGTACGGCCATCGCGCTGCTCCTGCCGACGGCGGTACCGGCGACGGCCGAACCCTCCGCGACGAAGCTGGAGCTCGACGAGACGTCGGTGGTGGAGATCCTCCTCCAGGACCGCGACGAGCTGGACCGGCTCGTGGAGCTGGACGGCGACATCGCCCAACTGGAACCGACGGCCGACGGCGGCTTCGTCGCCCAGGCCGTGGTCAGCCCCTTCACGCTGGACACGTACAACGAGGCGGGCCTCACCTTCGGCGACGTGCTCTACACCGAGTCCGACGCCGAGGAGCGTCTGGCCGAACGTGAGGAGACCATCGCCCGACTCCGGGCGGAGAACGAACCCGCGGCCGAGGACGGAGCGGGCACCCTGTCCGCCACCGAGGACCTGGAGATCCTCCGGGCGGACTATTTCGAGAGCCGCAACGGCGACTTCCTGTCCGTGGAGGTCGGCCCCAGCCCCGGGCAGTCCGAGAACTTCCAGCTGACCGTGGAGCGCGACGCCGGGCCCGGCACCGAGATCGGCGACGGCGGCACGCAGACGTTGGGCCGCTTCGTCGACGTCGGCGTGTACATGTACCACCGCGGCCAGGCCCGGGTGGACGAGCGTCCCGAACGCATCCGGGTCACCAGCCCGCACGGCGGCAGCGCCGTGGCGGAGGTCACCGAGTGGCTACCCGACCCCGGCGGTCCCGGGGACCCGCTGCCCTACACCGATTTCCTCAACGCCTACATGACGCCGGGCGAACTCTACGACCGGATCCACCAGATCGCCGACGAGTACCCCGACATCGCCGAGGTCATCGAACTGCCCCATCGGACCAACGGCTACCGCCGCCACGCCCAGGCGATCCTCGGGGTGGGCGTCAACGGCCAGAACGCCGCACGCGGTGTGGTCGTGGAAACACTGGCCTACGGACACGAGGGCGGAAACGACGTCGTCGTGGACCTGTCGGCCCCCTCCACACCCGACTCCGATCTGTCGGTGGACGTGGAGGGCGACGAGATCACCGTTCACCTGGCCACCGACGACGACGGCACCGTCACCACCACCGCGGCCGAGGTCGTGGACGCGATCAACGCCGCGGCCGGCGGCACCGTCCGCGCCTTCACCTTCCGGGGCAACGTCGGCGAGGGGGTGGTCCGAGCCGAAAAGGTACAGGCCGACGACTTCCTCAACGCCCCCGAGGAGGTGTCGCGCGAACCGGCCCCGGTCTACGCACTGCGCATCGGCGCGACCAGGGACGGCTCCAAGACCGGTGTGCTGGGCTACGCCCAGGAGCACGCCCGGGAGTGGCAGACCCCGCTGGTGACCATCGAGACCGCCGAACGTCTGGTGCGCAACTACGGCGTCCACGACACCACCACCGAGCTGGTGGACGAGCTGGACATCTTCCTGATGCCCTCGTTCAACCCCGACGGCGCGAACTACTCGTTCTACGACGTGCCGCTGCACCGCAAGAACATGACCAACTACTGCGACACCGATGAGGCCCGTGACCAGTGGGCCGTGGCGCAGGGAGCGCAGTGGGGTGTGGACAACAACCGCAACTACGGCGCCTACACCCTGTGGGACGGCTACTCCGGCGCCTCCTTCAGCTGCACGGGCGGAAGTTTCGCCGGTCCCCAGGAGCTGGGGCCGCTCTCCCAGCCGGAGAACCAGAACCTGGTGTGGCTGGTCGACACCCACGACAACATCGACTTCTCGATGAACATCCACTCCTCCGGCGACTACTTCATGTGGTCCCCCGGCGCCTACATCGCCGACGGCCGCGTCTCCACCCCCCGACCGACCGCGATGCAGGAGAGCTACTTCTGGGAGGCCTCCGCCGGCATCCTGGGCGCGATCAAGGAGCACCGTGGCACCGTGGTGACCCCGGCTCGTACCGGCCCGATCATCGACGTGCTCTACTCCGCGGCGGGCAACTCCGGCGATCACCTCTGGTACGAGAACGGGATCTTCGCCTGGAACTTCGAGCTGGGCCAAGCCGGGTTCCAGCCACCATGGGAGGAGGCCCACGCCCAGGGCATGGAGTACGCCAACGGGCTGTACAACATGCTGGAGGTGGCCCTGGAGTACCAGAACGACCGCTTCCGGCCACGTTCGGACGTCTCACCGCGCCCCGGTCAGCACGACGGACCGGTGGAGGTCACCTTCAGCACCAACGAACCCGCCGAGATCTACTACACCCTCGACGGCAGCCGTCCGACCTTCGACTCCCCCAAGCTCGAACTGACGGGGGTGCGCGGCGGTCTGGAGGCCCTGTCGATCGAGGAGACCACCACCGTCCACTGGTTCTCGGTGGACATCGCCGGCAACGTCGAAGGAGGTTACGACCCCGACGGCAACGCCCGCAACCACCGCCGGGGCACCTGGGCCATTCTGGAGTAGCCCTCGTGACGCGGTGAGGGGCGCGGGGCGGGGGC
>CALGOD010000317.1 GCA_937957845.1 uncultured Nocardiopsis sp. | reverse complement strand
GGTGACGTTCGGCGTGCTCCATCATCCGACGCGCCTTGTGATAGCCCGACGGCTGTGGCATACCGAAGTTGCGCTTCACCAGCTCGGCCGTGTCATGCCCCTTCTGATGACCGATGACCACGACCGGACGCCCGTCCAGCGAGGCGACGCCGGCGATCACCGCCGGGTCGTCCGCCCCGATCCGGTCCCCGTGGAGTTCCACGAAGTCGTCGAACACGGCGGCGCAGTAGTCGGCCGTCGTGGGCCGTCCGATGTTGCGCGCCAGCGCGACGATCTCGGCCGCCGAATTCCTCGGGGACGAGGGTGCGGCAAAGACCGGCGGAACCTCCTCCTCGCCGTCCACGGGGAAGGAGCGCTCGGTGTGCAGTGTGAGCAGCCGTGCCAGGGTCGGACGCAGCTCCTGCCGGGACACGACCATGTCCAGAAGGCCGTTCTCCTGGAGGAACTCGGCGGTCTGGAACCCGGAGGGCAGATCCTGCCTGATCGTCTGTCGGATCACCTGAGGGCCCGCGAAGCCGACCCTGGCCCCGGGTTCCGCGATCACGATGTCCCCCAGAACGGAGAAGGAGGCCGTGGCTCCCCCATAGGTGGGGTCGGTGTTGACGTTGATGCTCAGGATTCCGGCCTCACGGAGACGTCCGATCTCCTGGGCGGTCTTGGCCAACTGCATCAGGGAGAGCGTGCCCTCCTGCATGCGGGCACCACCGGAGGCCGACACCAGGATCAAGGGGAGGCGGTGGTCGAACGCGTGGCGGGCGGCCCTGGCGATCAGTTCGCCGGTGAGGCCGCCGACGCTGCCTCCCATGAAGGCGAAGTCCAGCGCGGCCACGACCACGGCGTGGCCGGCGATCCTGGCCGTCCCCCACACGGCGGCCTCGGACCGACCGGTGTCGCGCCTTGCCTTGGCGAGGCGTTCCGGATAGGGCTTGCTGTCGGTGAACCCCAGCGGGTCCCCCTGCACGAGTTCGGTGTCGCGCGGCTCGAAAGCGCCCTCGTCCACGAGCGTTCCGATCCGGTCGGACACGGACAGGCGCGTGTGGTGGGAGCATTCGGGGCACACCCCGAGGTGCCGCCGCAGTCTGCGCAGGTACAGATAGGCGCCGCAGCCGGGGCACAGGGTCCACCGGACCCCGCCGTCATGCCCTCGATCGTGCGCTTCCGTCGGGCTGGTCGTCATGGGCTCTCCTCCTCCGTCTTCCGGGGCCTTCGCGCCCCCGTGTCCCTCACAGCCCCTCGCCGGAGGAGGCCTGCACCCGTATCGGCCAGTGGGAGAAGAGCCGCTGGTCGGCGTGGAGCCCGCCCAGGACCTCCATCACCCGGTCCACCACCTCTGTGTCGGTGACCGTCTCCGTGGGCCGGAACAGGTGCCAGATCCTCTCCAGGCTCATCAGCAGCACCGCACCGTCGGGATAGCCGCCGTTCAGGACGTCGGAGGACTCGACGGCCAGGTGCACCGACGCGGCGGCGACATGGACGAAGCCGTACTGTTCGGCGAGCCGGGACTGCTCGGCCGACGACGCGTGCCCCCGCCCCTTGTCGGATCGGACCCGGGAGGCCTCCTCACGCAGTCGGCCCAGCTCCGCGCGTATACGGTCGACCAGATCCGCCGAACGGTGGAACCAGGAGCGCTGACGCTCGTCCTTCTGGGTGTCGGCCAGGGCGCGCAGGCGAACGACCGCCTGAGGAAGCGCCAGCAGCGTGTCGTCCTTGCCCCGGCTGACCAGGAGTTGGCGTTCGGGCCGCCAGACCGGGAGCTTGGCGTCCAAGCCGTACATGAGAGCGGTCCGGCCGGCCGCGTCGTCCCGGAGGTCGTCCGAGGCCGCGTGTTCGGTCTCCAGCAGCTGCTCCAGCTGCACGGCGATGTTCTTGAGGTTCACTACCGTGTTGCCGTCCGCGAAGATCGCCACCAGCACGTCCCGGAGCATCTTCTGGTAGATGCCGTAGTGGGGATGGGAACGCAGGTACAGGCGCGCTCCGAGCACCACCGACAGACGCGCCATGGTGCGTTCCAGAAGGGTGGGGACGAAGTACTTGACCACCGAGGAGAAGACGCTGGTCTGTCCCGGAGACCCTTGGAGGCCACGGACGGCGGCGGTGCTCACGGCGTCCGCGAGCATCAGGTCGGCGAAACACTCCGCGAGCTGCCTGCGGGAGTGGGGGATGTCCACGACCTTCGTCCCGAAGATCTCCCGCTGAACGACGAAGTCCATGGTGACTCTGAGCGCCGTGTCCACGGCCCCCAGCGCCATGCTGCTGATCGTGGTCCGGGCGACCTGTGCGCTCTTGAGTGCGATCTCCAGCCCTTGGCCCTCGGCGCCGATCCGGTTCTTCTCCGCGACGAACACGCCGTCCAGCCGGATACCGCTCATGTCCAGGGCGCGCAGCCCGTGCAGGCGCTCGTTGGGCAGCTCGACCACCGAACCGGCCGGGCAGCTGCGTTTGTCCAACGCGAAGATGGACCAGCCGCCGGGGCCGCCCCGCTCGTCGGTGCGCGCCTGGACGCTGACGACGTCGGCGATCGTGGCGTTCCCGATCAGGTACTTCTCCCCGGTCAGAAGGTAGCCGCCGGCCACCTTCTCCGCCCGCATCTCGTTCGACAGGACGTCGCTGCCGTGGTGTCGCTCGGACAGCCCCCACGCCATGCGGGTTCCGTGATTCACCGCGTTCACGTAGTAGCGGCGCTGCTCGTCGGTTCCCGCGATCCAGGACGGCATGAACGCCAGGTCCGTGAGCATCAACGCGGTGGCCGAGGTCGGATCCCTGCGGGCGACCAGACGCAGCAGGTTGAAACCGACCTCGACGTCCCCCGCGCGCCCTCCCCACTGTTCGGGCAGACAGTACTCGTGCAGACCCCAGGCCTGGAGGACGTCGACCAGTCCGCGGGGGAACT
>CALGOD010000316.1 GCA_937957845.1 uncultured Nocardiopsis sp. | reverse complement strand
GGTAGACGCCCACGCCGCGCACGGTGGGCTCGGCGACCAGGAAGGTCATGTCGAAGCGGGTGAACATGCCCGAGGCGAAGGAGTCGGCGCCCGCCGTCATGTCCACGACCACGTACTCACCGGGGCCGTCCACCAGATGGTTGAGGTACATCTCGGCCGCGCCCACCTTGGAGTGGTAGCAGGACACGCCGAGATCCTTCTCGGCGAAGGGGCCGGTGACCATGAGCGTGGCGCCGTGGACGGACACGCCGAAACGGTCGTGCAGCGGGTCGTCCCCGGTCACCGTCAGCAGGCGTGAGCCCCGCCCCGGAGGCGTCGTCTTGATCATCGACCGCGCCGAGGCGATACGCGGGTTGTCCCCGCGCAGCAGTTCCTTGATCTGGTCCAGGTGCGCGCCCAGCGGCGGGATCTTCGCCAGTGACTCCTCGTCCAGCCCCAGGGCCGCGCCCAGGTTCTGGTTGATGTCCGCGTCGATGGCCACCACGGGGACGTGCTGGCCGGCCAGGTGGCGGATGAACAGGGAGGACAGGGTGGTCTTGCCGCTGCCGCCCTTGCCCACGAAAGCGATCTTCATCTGGGTCCTTCGTCATCGGGAGGGTGGGCGTCACCGCGTGGCGACGCCCACCCGGGTCGGATGGGTCGGGAACGAGCCCGGCCATGGAAACGATTATCGTTCCTGTCCAGTCGTTTCGCAGGTGAAACAGCCGAGGAGGGCGTGTATTGCCAACGTGTTGCACGTCACATGGATGCCACTGGGGTCCGGACTGTTTCCTTTGTCCACATCGGGGATGACACGGAACGGGGTTTTGGGACCAATGCAGGGCAAGGGAAAGGCGGGTGTGTTGTTCTGGAGGCAGCACACCCTTGTCTAAGGTGAGTGCAGGCGGCGCAACCCGCGCTCGTCGCGGGTGATTGGAGTGACCGGATGGCTGAGGCGAGGCAACTCCGGGAGTACGTGCCCGCGGAGGTACCCGAGAGCACGACTCCGACGACACCGACCATCGAGACGGCGGACCTCACCGGTGAGGCCACCGATCACACCGTGTGGAGCTGTGCGGGGAACCTCACCGCGGTGCGCTCCATCCGCGCGCGGGTACGCGACTTCCTCACCCGCACGGGTCACTCCGCGGCGGCGCTGGACGACGCCGAACTCGCCGTCAGTGAACTGGCCACCAACGCTCTGCTGCACTCCCGTTCGGGACAGAGCGGCGGTGTCATGACGTTGTTCATACGAACCGGGGGCGGGCGCCTGCGTGTGGCCGTCGCGGATCAGGGCATCCGAGACGGGGAGAGCCTCCACGTCCGTGAGGACGGCGACGACTTCGGCCGGGGAAAGCTCATCGTCGACAGCTGCGCCACCCGCAGTGGCGAGTATTGGAGCGACGCCACGCACGTGGCCTGGTTCGAGATCGACGATCGGATACCCGGCTCCCAGGTACAGGGGGAGCCGCCGCCCGGCGAACCGGCGATGGGGAACTGAAGAGCTCCGCAGAAGAACCCCCGCGGTTCCGGCGCCCCCGCCGCGACCCCGATCCCCCCACTCCCTCACTCCGACCCGCGGCTCTCCGTCGCCCCCCGAGGATCGCGGGCCCGGGCCTCCCCGGCCCCCGGTACGCCGCCGCCCTACGGCTCAGTACGCCCCGTCGACCTGGGGATAGGCGACCCGCTCCGGTTCGGGAGCGCAGCGCACCGTCACTCGGCGCCCCTCCGGTGGAGGACATTCCGCTCCGGCCAGCACACAGGCCCCCGTCCACAGAGCCAGCGCCACCAGTGCCACCCGGGTGGCCTCGTCACCCCGTTCGTCCACCGCGACCACGTCGTCGACGGTCAGCTCCAACCGCTCGCGCAGGCGCGAGAAACGCGCCATGAGATCGTTGTGCGGATACAGGGTGGTCAGCAGCCCACCGCTGGTGTGCTCATAGCCCAGGATGCCGTTGTCGAACAGGCCGCGCGCCGGGTTGTAAGCGCTGCCGTCGGGGCTGGGCTGCAGCAGTTCGTCGAAGGTCGTGGCTCCCAGCGCCCGGCCGAAGGTGATCACCTGTCGGACCCGTGAGCGCTCCGCCAGCTCCAGCGCGGCCGGGGTCAGGTCGGCGCTGACCAGTAGCAGGCGTGCGTCGGTCTCGGTGAGCGCGGCGCACTGGGTGTCCAGGTCGGAGGCGGTCGACAGGGGAAGAGCCCGCCCGCCCACCGCCATCACCGTGTACGTGGCCAGGAAGCGGTCGGGCGAGACCGGTGCCAGGATCCCCACCACGTCACCGAAACACAGGCCCCGGCGGCTGAGACCGGCCGCGGCCTGCTCCACCCTTGCCGCGAAGGACCGGGTGTCCACACGTCGCCCCGCGCCCCGGATCGATCCGCCCCGCGCGGGACGCAGCCGGAGCCGCTCGTACAGGCCTCCGGTCAGCGAGCCGATCGGGTCGTCCCGGCGCGGCAGGTGTCGCCCCGGTTTCCCAGTTCCTGAAGACAGCCCTACCCCCATACGTACCCCCAGTTCACCTGTCGGTCGGTGGTGCCACCGCCCGGGTTCGTCATGCCCCCTCCGCATGGCGAACCCGGGCGATGGTACTCCGCTCGGTGGACGGAAGCCTCCCCAGGACTTATCCCGTACCGACACGGTCTCCCACCGGCCCCGAGACTCCTCCCGGGACTGACGGCCCGCCGCGAAGAACCGATTCCCGGCGACCGTTCTCGGGACCCTGACGAACGTGTCATCTCAGTGTCACGAACGTGATGTCCCATGGCGTGAAGCCTAGCCTGTTCACAGTCAGATGCACATGCATATTGCCATGCACATGCATATGTAGATTCTGTCCGAAGAGGGTCACGTGCTTCGCGAGTCAGGCGGAAACGGACAGGAGAGGGCTCAGTCCGAGACCTGATGCCGCTTCACCCACGCCGCGATCTGCGTACGCGAGTGGAAACCCATCTTGCGATTGATGTTGGCCACGTGCCGGGCCGCGGTGGCCGAGGTGATGAACAGGGAACGGGCGATCTCGGGATTGCTCTCGCCTCGGCTCACCAAGAGGGCGACCTCCAGTTCACGCTTGGTCAGTACCTGCGTCGGGGTCACCGACTCCGGTGCGGGGAAGGGCCCCTCCTGAGGTCTGCTCCTGCGCGGGGGACGTTTGGCCCGCGACGGGGAACCGCGATCGCGGTACGACTGCGGGCGCCGCCCCTCCTCGGCGAGCTGCTCGCCCTCACGGACCGCGTCCGACAGTCCGAGGCTCCGGCCGTGCTCCCAGTACTCCACCAGACGGCGGTGGCGCCGACGCGTGGCCTCCTCGGTGTTCGTGAACGGCCACGGCACGCCATGGCCGGACAGTCCCAGCCGCTCGCGCACGCTCACCGCCGCGCCCGCCAGACGGCACGCGGCCTCGTGCAGGCCCGCGCCGAAGGCCACCTGGGCGATCGCGACCAGCGCGCGGGCGGCGTCCGCGCGCTGTCCCGCGGTGTGGCTCAAAAGCAGCCCCTCGCTCAGATAGTCATAGGCCTGTTCCGTGTAACCCAGGGCGTGCGCGACCCGACCGATCCCCGTGAGACAGCGGGCCTCCTCCGCCGAGGAGCCGATCAGCCGCTGGGTGTCCAGCGCCTCCCGGTAACAGCGGTCCGCCGTCAGCAGGTCGCCGTTGGCCTCGGCCGCCCTGGCGTGCCCCAGGAGGATGACGCCCACTCCCCAGCGGTGGTCGATACCGCGCAGCAGGGTCAACGCCGCGTTGTAGTGATGACCGGCGGTGGGGTGGTCGCCCTGCTGCGAGACCAACGCCGCCCGGGTGCTCAGCGCGATCGCCTCACCCCACTGGTCGCCCGCCTCGCGGGACAGCCGCAACGCCTCCTCCACCCGCACCGCGGCCTGGTCGGGAACGCGCTCGCGCACCTCCACCAGCGCCAACAGGTTGAGCGCGGCACGGACGAAGACCTCGTCCCCGGCCTCACGGCACAGCCGCAGGCCCTCCTCGCCCAGGGACAGCGCCCGCCCGTGGTCGCGCAAGGCCCGGGCCAGTTGGGCCCTGCCCACCAGGGCGCGGGCACGTGAGGGCGCCTTCGCCGAGTCCTCCGTGTTCAGGAACAGGTCCATCCAGTGCGCACCCTCGGAGTAGCACTGTCCGCTCACCCAGTGCGCGACCAGGCTGACGCACAGGCGCAGCCCCGACTCGGTCGCCCCGCGGTCGGACGCCCAGCGCAACAGCGAGCGCAACGTGTCGTACTCGGCGATCACTCGCCGAAGACCGGACTCGCGCTCGCTCCAGGGCATCGCCCTACCCGACTCCAGCTTCCGGCTCAGGTCCTCGACCAAGAGCAGCATGCGTTCCAGGAGCCGCTCCTGGAACAGCTCCGCCTCGCCCTCGGCGACCAGACGGGAGTGGGCGAACTGCCGCACCGCGTCAGGCAGTCGATAACGCACACGGCCCTCGAACTCGCCGGTCACCGTGATCAGGGAGCGGTTCAGTAAAGACGTCAGGAGGTCCAGGATGGCGGACTCGGGAAGGACACTGTCGGAGCACACCTGCTCGGCCAGTTCCAGATCCCAGTCCCGGAACACCGACAGGCGGCGCAGCAGTGCCTGCTCGGCCTCCGACAGGCCGCCGTAGACGAAGTCCAGCACCAACGGCAGCATCTGGATGCGCGAGACGGCCTGGCCCGGTCCCGGCCGGGCCGCGGGGGAGTCCAGGTAGGCGCGCAGGGCCAAGGCCAGGGACTCGGGTCCGGTACCCGGGGCGCTCGCGCCCAGTACCTCGATGCCGAGCGGGATCCCACCGGCCATGTCGCACAGCTCCGTCACCGTCTCCAGTTCCTGCCGGGAGACCGAGAAGCGGGGATCGCGCGTGCGAGCGCGATCCATGAACAGGCGCACCGCCTCCGACCCCGAAGGGTCGGGCGGAGGTCCCTTGCGTGCGGGCAGCGGCAGCGCCATCGGCGTCACACGCCACACCGTTCCGCCCGTCAGACGGATGGGGTCCTCGCTGGTGAGCAGGATCGACACGGCGGGGCACGCGGCCAGCAGGGCCTCGCCGACCTCCGTCACCTGCTCGGCGACGTGCTCACAGGAGTCCAGGACCAGCAGCAGGCGGCGGTCGCGCAACGCCTCCGTCACCGTGGCCGACAACGGTTGACCGGGCTCCTCCACCACGTCCAGCGCGACGCACAACCGCGCGTACACCTCCAACGTCGTACGCGCGTCCGCCAGGCACACCATCCACACACCGTCGGGAAAGGACACGGTGGCCTGTTCGGCCAGACGTATGGCCAGACGGGTCTTTCCCATTCCGTCGGTTCCGCTGAGGGTGACGGAGCGGCTGGAGTCGAGCAGACGGAGCAGGTCGCTCAGATCCCGCTCGCGGCCCACGAATCCGGTGCCCGGACGGGGGAGGTTGTGCCGCGCGGGCGCGGTCAAAGGTGCCATGGCCTTCACATGTAGGGGCGGTCGGGGAGGTTGTCACCAGGAACGGGGGAAGGGCGGCAGAACTGACGCGGTCGTATGGAGGGATGGTGCCTGGAGTTCCTGTCTTAGCGGGTGTACGCGCACTGTGCAAGTGCTTCCGACCCATCGTGATGCTCTCAACCACCGTTGCCCGAGACGCTCCGGCCGGTCAACTGTGTCCTTGAGGAAATCGAGAGTTTTCTGAAGATGTTCGCGATATGCCGGGCCGCGGTCGCCTGACTGATGGTCAGCCGTTCGGCGATCTCACGGTTGGACAGGCCCTGCCGGGCGAGTTCGGCCACCTCCTTCTCCCTGGGTGTCAGCGATTCCGGCCCGGAGCGGCCGGAGGGCACGGGCCTGAAGGCCAACGCCCTGTCGAGTACCTGTTCGAGGGGGAAGGAGCGCCAGGCGTTCCACGCCTCGGCCACACGCGTACCGCCCACGCGCCGCTCCGCGGCCGACCGCAGGCGCAGGGTCTCGGCCGAGGGCCGCTCCAGGGACGTCCGGAGGTCGGCCGCCACCCCCACGAGGGCGGCGGCCCGCTCCGCCTCGTCCTCGGCCAGGGCCAGCTCCGCCAGCGCCTCCAGAGCGCTCGCCACCGCGATCCGCTGCCCGGAGGTGAAACTCACCCGTAGGCACGTGGCGAGGGGCTCTCGCGCCGCCAGGACCTCACCCTGGGCCAGGTACAGACGTCCCAGATCCTGGGCGCAGTGCGCGGTGGCCGGGGCGGCCTCCAACTCACCGAAGACCGACAGCGCCTCGGTGAACAGGTCGCGTGCCCGTGCGAAATCCCGATGCTCGGCGGCGATCGAACCCAGGACGTGCAGGCAGCGGGCCACACTCCACCGGTCACCCAGCTTCTCGGCCAGCGCGATGCTCTGCTCCAGGTAGGCGCTCGCCCGGGCGGTCTCGCCACGGCGACGGGCCAACTGTGCCAGCACTTCGAGAATGGCCGTCTCGGTGAGGGGGTCACTGACCTGGGAGACCCATTCCCGGGCCCGGTCGGCGTGCTGTTGCCCCTCCTCCAGAGCGCCGGTACGCAGGCAGAGCGCGGCCATGGTCGTCAGCGCCGACGCCGCGGCGCCGGCCTCCCGGCATGCCCGCGCCGCCTCCAAGGCGCACAGGGCCAGGGTCATCACGCGCGGTACCGGGTCCAGGTCCAGGCGCAGTTCGGCGTGGAGCGCCAGGGCACGGGCCCTCAGATGGGGCGACTGTCCGTCGGGGTCGGAGGCCAGGGCCCGTTCCAGGACACGGCTGCCCTCGAAGGCCAGAGCGCGCACCATCCAGTACGGGCGCTGGGCCACGCACACCCGCAACGCCTCGTCCACACGGCCTCGCGACAGGGCCCAGTCCACCATCCGGGCGTGGTTGTCACGGTGGTGGTCGAGCAGCCTCAGTCGGGCCAGGCGCTCGTTCCAGGACAGAGGGGCGCAGCAGGCCTTGGACCACTCCTCCAGGTGGGCGACGCAAAAACGCAGGTAGCGCTCCCAGCGTTCGTCCTCACCACCACTTCGCGCCAGTTGTTCGGCGGCGTAGACGCGTACCGTCTCGGTCAACCGGTAGTGGGCGGTGCCGTCGATCTCCGCGTCCATCACCACCAGCGACTTGTCCAACAAGGAGAAGTGCAGTGGCAGGATGTCGGTGGGATCGACCCCCTGCCCTGAGCAGACGTCCTCGGCGCACTCCAGGTGCCAGGTGGAGAACACCGACAAGCGGTGCAGCAGGAGCCGCTCCGGATCGGTGAGCAGGTCGTGGCTCCACTCCAGGACGGCGCGCAGGGTGCGCTGGCGTGCGGGGAGGTCGTCGGAGCCGTCACTGGTCAGCAGTTGGAAGCGATCGTCCAGACGCCGCAGGATCTGCTGCACCGACAGCACGCGCACTCGGGCGGCGGCCAGCTCGATGGCCAACGGGATGCCGTCCAACATGCGGCAGATCTCCGCGATGTATCCGGAGTTCTCCCGGGTCATCTCGAAACCGGCGCGTGCGGCGTGCGCGCGGGTGACGAACAGGCGCACCGACTCATAGCGCTGGGTGTCCCGTCGGGGGATGGGCGCGGGATCGGCGGCGTAGGGGTCGGTGGGGGTGGGCCGCGCGGGCAGGGACAGCGGGGGCACCCGCCACACGCTCTCCCCGGGAACGTGCAGCGGCTGACGGCTGGTGGCCAGGATGCGGACCCGAGGACAGTCGCGCAGCACCGCCTGACACAGCTCGGCCAGCGGCTCGACGGCGTGCTCGCACGTGTCCAGGAGCAGCAACAGGTTGCGGGTGCGCAGCGAGGTGATGACGGCGTCCCCCATCGTGGGCGCGTCCTCCTCCACCGCCTGCAGTCCGAGGGCCACCGTGCGCAGTACCTGGTCGCGGGTGGAGGCCTCGCTCAGGTCGACGAAACGGATTCCGTCGGGGAATCGGCGCATGACGCGTTCGGCCAGGTGGAGGGCCAGCCGCGTCTTGCCGATGCCTCCGGCACCGGTCAGCGTGACCATCCTGGAGGTACCCAGGAGGTGGCCCAGGTCGACGATGTCACGCTCACGCCCGACGAAACTGACGAACTCGCCGGCGGACAGGGGCAGGTTGTGGCGGGGAGGAGACATGGCCTCGATCAATAGGACACCGAATATCCGCGTCACCGTGTCCGCGCGGACACGGTGACGCGGGAACTCCGTTCCCAGTGTCGCATCGAAGGGACCGAACTGTCCTCTGGATGGCCGGTTCCGGCAGGGGCGGACCGAAACCGCCCACGTGGGTCACGAAAGTGCTATGGGCTCCCGTGTCACCCCGTGACGTCCGGGGCCCAGGTGGCGGGATCGGCGGGGGCCTGCTCGCCCGAACCCATGTCCTTGACCTCGTGGGTCCCGTCCTCACCGAAGGGCGGGAACCACACGAAGGGGATGCCCTTCTTGGAGGCGTACTGGATCTGCCTGCCGATCTTGGAGGTGGCGTGGAAGACCTCGGTGTTGAAGCCCCGTTCGCGCAGTAGCTCGCCCGTGCGCAGGGCCTCGCGGCGCTGCTCGGCGTTGGGCACCACGACCATCACGTCGGTGGGACAGACGCGCCCCTCCTCGATCCGGCCCTCCGCGACGAGCTTGGCGAAGATGCGGGTGAGACCGATGGAGAGACCCACGCCCGGAAGGCGCCTGCGGATGAACTGTCCCGCCAGGTCCTCGTACCGACCGCCCGCGCAGATGCTCCCGTAACCGGGATCGTCGTCGAAGGAGGCCTCGTAGACCGTACCCGTGTAGTAGTCCAGGCCCCGGGCGATGGAGAGGTCGGCCACGACGTCGCCCTCGGGAAGGTCGGACAGCTCCTCCAGGACGAAGGTCAGCTCCTCCAGTCCCTCGTCGAGCAGCTCGGAGGACACCCCCAAGGCGCGGACCCGCTCGGCGACACCGGTGCCGGTGCCCCGCACACGGGCCAGCTCCAGGCACGAGTCGGCCTGCGTGTCGGTCAGGCCGTCCGCCAGCAGGAGCTCGCGCACGCCGTCATCACCGATCTTGTGGAGCTTGTCCACGGCGCGGATGACGGCGGTGGGGTCCTTGATCCCCAAGCCCTCGTAGAAGCCCTGGAGCACCTTGCGGTTGTTGACGTTCAGCGTCCACGCGGGAATGTCCAGGCCGCTGAGCACACGGTGCACGATGCGGGGGAGTTCGGCGTCGAAGTGCAGTGGCACGGAGTCGACGTTGATGACGTCGATGTCGCACTGCGTGAACTCGCGGAAGCGCCCCTCCTGGGGGCGTTCGCCCCGCCACACCCGCTGCATCTGGTAGCGCTTGAACGGGAAGGTCAGTTCGTTGAAGTGCTGGGCCACGTACCGGGCGAAGGGAACGGTCAGGTCGAAGTGCAGCCCGAGTCTGGCGTCGGAGTCGTCCTCGGCGTCGGCCTGCAGACGGTGCAGGGTGTAGACCTCCTGGGAGGTCTCGCCCTTGGCCATGAGCACGTCCAGGCTCTCCACGGAGGGCGTCTCCACCGACGCGAAGCCGAAGGACTCGAAACCGGTGCGGATATGGTCCAGCCAGCGCTGCTCCACGGCCCGGATCTGAGGGGTCCACTCGGGAAAACCGCTGATGGGAGTGGGTCGGACGACGCGCTGATCGGACATGTGGGGTTCTCGGCTCACAGTTTCGTCTAGGACTTGCTTGCCCCCGGCCGTCACCGTCGCGCACGCGCGCGGACGCCTGGCTGCTCGGACGGGGGAGGGTCTGCCCAATACTACGTCCAACCCGGGCCGAAGCGGGGGAACGGGGGTCTCCACCGGCCCATGTGGACGGTTATGGGCCGGTGGAGCGCCGAAGCGGCGACCGAGGGTGTGGACCGGTCGACGCCGAAGAGCGAGACGTCGGCGGGTGGTCGTCCACCCCGGGACGACGCCCGGGCTCCCGCGGATGGTCGCGTCCTCGTGCCAGGAGTCTTTTCCGCGACCGCACTCACGTGCGGGTGCCCTGTCCCCACCGTAGACTCCGGAAGTCTACGGAGGACAGTGATCGGCTCGGCTGAAAACGGCCGGAAGTGGCCGCTCACAATGTCGTAAAGTCGGCTCTTACGGGTAGAGGTCTGTGCTTTTCTTGTCACGTTCGGTTTCTGGAACGGGACGCACCGCCACCGTAGGGCCATCGATGTT
>CALGOD010000315.1 GCA_937957845.1 uncultured Nocardiopsis sp. | reverse complement strand
CCCACCGTCTGCACGGCATGGCAAGGGCGCCCCGACAGCCGGCGTGAGTACTGGGCCCCGGCCGAAGCCTCGTCGTGTCAGGCACACGGTAGGTTGGTGTCCGGCCCGGTCGGGGCCGGGCACCGCAGCAGGCGACGGTGGGGAGCGCATAACAGATGGCGGATTTCATCCGCATCGATCCGACGTCGAAGGTACCGCCCTACGAGCAGATCAGGTCGATCGTGGCGATCGCGGCCGCCAACGGTGAGCTTCCGGTGGGTTACCGGTTGCCGACCGTTCGTGCGTTGGCCGCGAAGCTCTCGGTGGCGGTGGACACGGTGGCTCGTGCCTACCGTGAACTGGAACAGGCCGGAGTGGTGGAGACACGGGGACGCTCGGGCACCTTCATCGCGGCGGGTGGTGACGACCAACGGGCCGAGGCCCTGGCAGCGGCGCGCGCCTATGCCGAGGTGATCTCACGGGTGGGTCTGGACCACGAAGAGGCCGTGGAGATCCTACGTGCGGCTCTCAGGGGTTGAGGCCGACGTCGCGGAGGGCTTTCCGGTTCCCTCCCTGACCGCTATCGGCCGGGACACCGCTTCGTGACCTGCTCGTCTCCTTCTCCGGTTACCGTCGAGGGCATCGTCACCTCGACGGTTCCGAGCAGGGAAGGAGAGGCCGATGAGCAGAAAAGCCGGTGGCGGGCGTTCCGGCGGACGTCCGGGGAGGCGTTCTGGAGGTTCCCGCGGTGGTGGCGCCTCACGGGGAGGAGGGGGATTCCGTAGTAGCGGAGGCATCTCCCGTGGTGGTTCCCGGGGCGGAGGCGCGTCCCGTGGTGGCAACGTGTCCAAGAGCAGCGGTGCTCCACGAAGGAGCGGAGGCTTTCCCTCCAGGGGAGGGGGGTCCGCCTCCCGTTCGGGTTCGGGGGGATTCGAGTCGAGGTCGGGTCGTAGCGCCCGTCCGTCCTTTCGCTCCTCGCGTTCCGCGCGGCCCTCGATGCGGACCGGTCAGCCCTCGTCCCGTCGTACCTGGTACGGCGGCACCGGCCGGACCTCCTACGGCGCGAACCGTCGCACCTGGTACGGCGGCCACCACTACCAGCAGGACCACTACCGTACGGGCGGCTACCGGCGCCGTGGGAGTTCCGTCGCCACGCTGCTGGGGTGCCTGCTGGTGGTCGGCGTGATCATCCTGTTGCTGCTGATCGCCCTGGTGTTCTGAGTCTCCCGAATCCGAGTCTCCCGAGGTGGAGGGCGGTCCTCACGTCCTCGCCGTCGTCCGCCCCAAGGGCGGTCTCCCCCGATCCGCTTCAAGGAAGTGAGCACAGCCTGTGTCCCATCACCGTTCCTCCCAGCGCGCTCGCATCATCGTGGCGGCCCTGGCCGTACCCCTGGTGCTGAGCGGCTGTTCCGGAAACAAGGCGGAGATCGAGGCGGTGTGCGCCGACATCCACGCCGAGATCTCCGCGGTCGAGTTGGCGGCGGAATCGATCTACACCGATCTCCTCGTCGACGGTGTGCCCTACCAGGACGAGCACGCCGACCGGTTGGAGACGCACCTGGCCAATGTGGAGTACCTGGAGGAGCTCTCCCGGGGCGACGTCCGGATGGACGCCGGGGAGCGGGCCGACGCGGTCGACGAGGTGCTGGTGCAGCTGAACGTGGGGGACGAGATCGGCCTGGAGGAAGCGATCGACTGGACGGCCGACACCCACGACCTGATTCTGGCCGCCTGCGGTTACTGAGGCCGAGGTGGAGGAGGGGCGGTGAGGGCCCCTGCCTCCGTCAGCGGCGCAGCCCGATGATCGAGACGACGTAGAACAGGATCAGCCCCAGCCACACCAGTGGCAGGGCGCCGGCACCGGCCATGGCCGCGGTGATGGCGGTGATGGGGATGCTCACTCCCAGGCACACCAGGGAGAGCACGAAGCGCACGGTGTTGGAGGGGATCCCCGGCCGGGTCCGAGCGGTCTCGACCCGCTGCTCCGCCATGTGGTGGCGGACCCTCTCGGCGATGGTGTCGTCGATCCGCTCGATCAGGGATGCGGCCACGGCCTCGTCGTATTCGGGGCCGAGCTCGCGACCGGCGCGCAGGGCGGCGGCGACTTCGTCTCCTTGGTGCGGAAAACTCTTCGTCATTCCGTCATCTTCGCACTACCGCGTACCTCGCCGCGCCGAAAAAGGCGATATCAGGGACAGTTCAGGGTTTGCCCCGGAGTGGGCAGGATCCGGAGAAGGCTTGGGGCCGCTCCCACAGGACCGCCGAGTTCGTTCAACACTTTTACGACCGGTTCGGTGAATTTGGCGAAATTG
>CALGOD010000314.1 GCA_937957845.1 uncultured Nocardiopsis sp. | reverse complement strand
CGCCCGCCCGCCCACCACTTCGACGTCCGCACCACCCCGTGACCACGGGTACGGCTCTCGGTCGCGTAAGACCTTCAACACCTGGGGACCCCGTGGGACGGAAGCCGACCATCTCGTCGAGGCAAACAAGTGAATCCACGACATTTGAGAGCTGAACCAGCTCTCTGGAAAGAAGTTCTGCCGTGTTCCGGAGAGCTCGGTGTAGTTACCACCCAGTCGGGGAAACCACCAACCCATCGGCTGCGTCGACCATGGGTACAGTCGGACACCCTGACGCGCTCCCTGTCCATCGGCCCCAAGGGCCCACTCCCCCACGACCCCCTCGGTCCCCCACACGGTGACCGGACCATCGGTCTCGCCGACTGAGACCCGGATGGACGAGAACGACGTTTACCTGGTACTTCGTTAGCCCCGGCGATCAACAACGACGCAAGGGGCTCCCCCTTGAACAAGAGCACACGAGGAGCACGCAATGGCCATGGGCGACCAGCGTAGGAACGGCCGGCGGCCGGACACGACCGACCAGACGATCCTGAGCGCCCTAGCCAAGGACGCGCGAACCGGGATCACCGAGATCGCCGCGCTCGCCAACGTCTCCCGGGCGACGGCCTACAACCGGATCAAGCGGCTCACCGACGAGGGCGTCATCCGCGGCTACTCCGTGGTCACCGACCACTCCAAGATGGGGCTGGGCGTCACCGCGCTCGTCCTCATCTCGGGCAGTCAGCCGGACTGGCGCGCCAACCGGGAGATCCTGTCCTCCTACCCGGAGATCGAGTACTGCTGGTACGTCGTGGGCTCGGCGGACATCGTCCTGCTCGTCCGCGTCGCCAACACCAACCAGCTACGCGACCTGATCCTGACCCGGCTGCAGTCCCTTCCCGGTGTGACGTCCACCCAGACGCTCACCGTCATCGACGAGGTCGTACACCGGCCCGTCGTGGAACCGCCCGAGAACGACTGAGACCCCTCAGCCACCGACCTTTTCCGCGACCGAGGCCATCAGCTCGGCGAGCAGGTCCGAGCCCCGTGCGCGGGTGGCCGCGACGTCGCCGCCCACGTCCATCACCACCTCGACATAGGCCTTCAGCTTGGGCTCCGTCCCCGAGGGCCGCAGCGTCACACGCCCCCTGCCCTCCAACCGGAAGCGCAGGGCGTCCGTCGGCGGCAGACCCGCGTGTCCGACGGAGAAGTCATCGACCCCGATCACCTTCTGGGAGCCGAACGCGGCGGGCGGTTCGGCGCGCAACCGCCGCATCGCCGCGGAGATCACCGCGGTGTCCTCCACCCGCACCGACAGCTGGTCGCTCAGGTGCAGACCGTAGCGGCGCGCCTGGTCGTCGAGCAGATCGAGCAGGGTCCGCCCGTCCCGTTTGGCGCGGGCCGCGAGGGCCGAGGCCACGAGGGCCGCGCTGATCCCGTCCTTGTCCGAGACGGGACGGCCGCCCTCACCTCCCACGCAGTAGCCCAACGCCTCCTCGAACGCGAACACCCGCCGCAGACCGGGGCCGCCCGCGCGCGCCAGCCACTTGAAACCCGTGAGGGTCTCCTCGTAGAGCACACCCTGGTCTCGGGCGATCTCGCCGAGCAGGCTGGAGGAGACGATCGAGGTCGCCACCACCCGGTCGGGGCCGCTGGTGTGGTCCAGGACGTACTCGGCGAGCAGCCCGCCCACCTCGTCGCCCGTGAGCAGACCGTGTCCGGGGACCGCGAGCGCGAGACGGTCGGCGTCCGGGTCGTTGGCGATCACCAGGTCGGAACCGTCGGCGGCGCCGGCCGCCAGCGCCATGTCCATGGCGCCGGGCTCCTCCGGGTTGGGAAAGTCCACCGTCGGGAAGTCGGGATCGGGTTCGAACTGGGCGGCGACCACCGAGGGACGGGGGAAGCCGGCCCGTTCCATGGCCTCCAGCAGTACACGGCCGCCCACACCGTGCATGGCGGTGTAGGTGGTGGTCAGGTCCCGATCCTCGCCCGGGACCAGGGCGAGGACCGCCTCCAGGTAGCGGTCCACGATCTCCTCGCCCAGAACGGTCTGTGCACGGCCCATGGGCAGGTCACCGACCGGGCCGACCGTGTCGATGGCCGCGGAGATCTCGGTGTCGGCCGGCGAGACGATCTGGCTGCCCGCGTCGGCCTCGTTCCCGGCCTTGGAGGCCCCCGCGTAGACCTTGTAACCGTTGTCTTGGGGAGGGTTGTGGCTGGCGGTGACCATGATCCCGGCGTCAGCGCCCAGTTCCCGCACGGCGAAGGCCAGAACCGGGGTCGGCAAGGGCCTCGGCATGAGGGACACACGGTGCCCGGCTCCGGTGAGGACGGCGGCGCTGTCGCGCGCGAAGTCCGCCGACCGGTGCCGGGCGTCGTAGCCGATCACCACGTGCCCGGGCCCCTTTCCGAGCCAGGCGGCGATCCCGGCCGCGGTCCGCATGACCACCACGCGGTTCATGCGGTTGGGCCCGGCCCCCAGCGCACCGCGCAGTCCGGCGGTGCCGAACTCCAGGCGCGCGCCGAAGCGGTCGGTCAGGTCGGCCAGGGCCTCGGCCTCACCCCGCTCGGCACGTTCCACCAGGGCCGACAGTTCCGCGCGGGTCCGGGGATCGGGGTCCTGGGCGAGCCACTGCTCGGCCTGGGCGATGACGGTCATCGGCTGTTCCCCCTAGAGCTCGGCGACGATGTCGGCGAGCAGGCGTCCGACGGTTCCCGAGGCCGCACGGCCCGTGGCCAGGACGTCCTCGTGGTCGAGGCCGGCGTCCTGGAGTCCGGCGGCGATGTTGGTGACCAGTGACAGTCCCAGGACACGGGCGCCCGCGGCCCGGGCCGCGATGGCCTCCAGCACGGTGGACATGCCCACCAGGTCGGCGCCCATCGCGCTGAGCATGCGGATCTCGGCGGGGGTCTCGAAGTGCGGCCCCGGCATGGCCGCGTACACGCCCTCGGGCAGGGTGGGGTCGACGGAACGGGCCAGTTCGCGCAGGCCGGGATCGTAGGCCTCGCTGAGGTCGACGAAGGCGGGACCGGTCAGCGGGGAGCGCGCGGTCATGTTGAGGTGGTCGGAGATGATCACAGGGGAGCCGACGGAGTAGGCGGGGTTGATGCCGCCCGCGGCGTTGGTCAGCACGACCGTCCCGACCCCGGCGGCCACGGCGGTGCGAATGCCGTGCACGACGGCGTCGGTGCCGTGGCCCTCGTACAGGTGGGTGCGGCCGAGGAAGGCGAGCACGTTCCGCTCCCCGACCCTGATGCCGCGCAAGGTTCCGCTGTGCCCCTCCACCGAGGGTGGTACGAAGCCCGGCAGGTCGGAGAAGGGCACCTCGTGCCCGGCCTCACCGAGCAGATCGGCCGCGGAGGCCCATCCCGATCCCATGACCAGGGCCACGTCGTAGGTGTCCACACCGGTGCGTGAGCGCAGTTCGGCGGCGGCCTCCTCGGCGGCGGCCTGGGGTGTGCCAGTCACAGTGCGATACTCCGTTCGTTGGTGCCCGGTGCGCTGACCGGAGACGTTGTGGATGTGACGGGCGGGGTCCTCCCGTGAGGCTCCCGTCCCTGAGGCCGCCTGCGGCTCCGAAGGATGGGAGCCTCACCGTGGGGCGCGCCCGGGAGGACCTTCGTTCCCGCCGCCCTGGACGACGCCCCGCGGGGATCCCGGTCTCTCCGTGCGCCTGGTGCGCGCGCCCTTCGGCGTCCGGACCCGGGCGACGATCCGCACCCCACCACACGGCGGCTAGATCCCGACGGGATGCCAGACCGTCTTGGTCTCGAGGAAGGGGGTCATGCGGGCGGTGCCCGGGTCGGGGTCGAGCCAGGCCTCCTCACCCCCGTCGGCCCCGGGCGTGGGACGCAGGACCCGGGTGAGCGTGGTGGCGGCGGCCCTCTCGAACTCCACCGCCGACTCTCCCGCACCGGTCAGATCCAGGGCGTTGACGTCGGCGTGCGCGGCCAGGTGGGGCCCCAGCTCGGACACCCGGCCGGTGAGCAGGTTGACCACCCCTCCGGGCAGGTCGGAGGTGGCCAGCACCTCGGCCAGGTCGATCGCGGCCAAGGGCGCCTTCTCGGAGGCGACCACCACGGTGGTGTTGCCCGTGGCGATCACCGGTGCGATCACGCTGGTCAGACCGAGCAGTGGCGCGTTCGGGGGAGCGAAGACCACGACCACTCCGGTGGGTTCGGGAGCCGAGTGGTTGTAGTAGGGGCCCGCCACCGGGTTGGCTCCGCCGATCACCTGGGCGACCTTGTCGGTCCAGCCCGCGTAGTACACCCAGCGGT
>CALGOD010000313.1 GCA_937957845.1 uncultured Nocardiopsis sp. | reverse complement strand
GTTACGCGCCGAGTCCGCCGACAGGCCCAGGGCACCCAGGGCGTCCGTGACGTGTGAGGCCGCCGACAGGGTTCCCTCGTCCGGACACAAGACCCCGGCGATCGTGTGAGACTCGGAGAGTCGGCAGGCCTCTTCGACCAGAGCCACGGGGTCCTGGCAGTCCACGGCTGTCGCCCCGAAGATGTACTGCTTCTGCCAGGTCGGCTCGTGGGAGTCGAACAGCCAGACCGGGAACCGCTCGGCCGCGGCGGCGAGGAGGGGCTCACGGTAGGGCCGGCTGTCCCTGTCCTTCTGACTGCCGATCCCGATGGCCAGGAGGATGCTTTCGCCCTTGGAGGGACTGTTCACCAGGGCTCCTCTCAGATGGTGGTGGTCAGGTCGGCGTGCAAGGAGTCGGTGACGGAGTTGAGGACCGTCTGGGCGCGCAGGGAGAGCAGGCTGAACGAACCGGCGTCACCGATACCGTGCGTGTACTCGCACAGGCCGTTGAGGAACAGTGGGGGACATTCGTGTCGAGGGGCTTCACCGCGTAGTCGGAGCCGACCTGCAGGACCTCCGAGCCGTCGAACGCGAACCGGTCGGCGATGCCCGCGAGGAGGGGCGGGTAAGGCTCCTGGACGGGGTCGGGGCCGAGGTCGCGGAATCCGGTGGCGACGATGACCATGTCGAACTCGTCGGACTCGGTCTCCCCCGTCACCACTTCCCTGATGCCGAGGGAGACACGGTTCTCGCTCTCCTTCAGCGTGTCGACGACACGGTCACCGTCGACGAAGGTCCCCTGGTCCCCGTCGAGTCGCTGTTCGTGGATGAGCATGTAGAGGTCGTCCAGGACATCGCTGTCGACCGAGGAGTAGTTGGTGGCGCGCATGTACGTGTCCAGGTGCCGGCGTGCCTCGGGAGGGGCCTGGTTGTAGTAGTCCGTGAACGCCGGGAAATATCCCTCGTCGCCGAAGGGGCTGGTGTCCTTCAGACGCAGGCTGTAGGAGCGCACGAGGTTGCGGACGCGGGTGTCGGGAAACCGCCTGGTGAGGTCGAGCGTCAGTTCGGCGGCGCTCTGGCTTCCGCCGATGACCGACACGGACTCCGGCGGCCCGTGCTTTTCGAGTGCGGCCAGCCTCGGCAGGTAGTCGTTGAGGTGGAAGACCCTGGAGCCGAGCGCTTCGGAGAAGGGTTCGGGAACGTGGGGGGTACGTCCTGTCCCCAGTACGAGCGAACGGGCCCGGTAACGCAGCCCGGCAGAGGTTTCGACCTCGTATAAGGGAATACCGTTCACGGAGTTAAGGGCTATCTGCGTGCAGTGCGAATTGTAGTAGACGACATGGTCGAAGTGCTGTGCCACCCAGGATATGTACTGTGCGTATTCTTTCCTGAGCGGGTGCTTGGCGGGAAGGTTCAAGAACTCGATCAGGCTGCCGGTCTCGAACAAATAGTTGATGAAGGAGAACCTGCTCCTGGGGTTCCTGAGGGAAACAAGGTCCCGGGCCGGATCGTTCTGTATGTCAGAGCCGTCCAGGAGCATCCCTGACTGCCAGGAGGGTTCCCCTTTGGCTTCGAGGAACTTCATGGAGATATCTGGTGTCTGCTCGGACAGGGCAATGGCCGGTGATATGTTTCCGGGACCGAATCCTATGCCCAGGACATCGTGGACGCGCACAGAACTTTTCTTCTTTCGCTTCCCTGTGGCAGGCCGGGAGTGGCCGGTCTCCCTCGGAGGGGCGTGGGGTTTCCGTGATCCGGGCGGTTCCTGCTCGAGGTCGATTCGCAGGAAGCCCGTTCCTTCGATGGAGAGGGGCCATGCCGGCCCGGAAACCCCTGTCGGAAGGCTGAGCTCGGAGAGGGGAACCCGCGCAGCTCGGCGAACGACCGGTAGGCGCGGAGGGCTTCGCGTCGCTGGGGCTCCTCGGCGGCCTCGAAGCTGCGGGCCTTGGTCTTCACCACCAGCCCGGAGAAGTGTTCGAGCAGCTCCAGGGACACATCGACATCCTGGCCGGGTACGAACTGGTCCACTACGCAAAGATTTGTGTCTACGGGCGAGATGTGCCCAAGGATAAAAGCTTTGATCTCCCCTGAGGCGCCTGTGGCA
>CALGOD010000312.1 GCA_937957845.1 uncultured Nocardiopsis sp. | reverse complement strand
TCCACGTGGTGGACCAGCCGTGGAAGGTGCCCAGTTCCATCACCGTGTCGGGCCGGGTCTCGCGCAGCAGCATGTAGGTGATCTCCGCTTCCAGGTCATCGAGCTGCGGAGTCATCCGGTCCCGCGTGCTGCGGAGGAAATCGCGCTGCGAGTCCCGGACCCGGGCCAGCGGTTCTCGGTACCTGCGGTACAGGTCTCCGATCAACGACAGGTCGATATCGTCCATATCGTTCCTTCCAGTGCTGTACGCAGGCGTGAATTCGGGCTTCACCGTACCCTGGAAGGAGTGGGTCACACTGTTCTGTCCGTGGATACTCGGCTGTTTCCATGACTTATGTGCCGCGGAAAAGAAAAAACTCCCTTCGTCCTTCAGGAAAGGGATGCAGGTGAAGAGGAAGCGCGCTCAGGAGGCCCCGCGGGAGTCCACCAGGACCTGGATACCGTCCAGGACGCGTTCCAGGCCGAAGTCGAACTCGTGCTCGGGCGAGTACACCGTGCCGCGTTCCATGCCCACCGAGGTGCCCACGCGTGAGGCGATCGGGTAGTCGCCGTCGCGTACGAACGTGGCCAGTATCGGACCGTGGGAGCGCCACCACTGACCGTCGGTCATGCCCGAGGTCCGTTGGGACTCCCCACCGGCCACGGCCTGGGCGGCGGCACCCTCCGCATAGCTGTTGACGAGGTTGATCGTGGAGTCCATCTCCATGTCGGTCAGGCCCAGACCCTCCACCGCGGACAGTTCGTACTCGTACTTGGCGAGGAAGTGCGGACCCAGCAGGCGTCCGCGCGGGGTCTGCAACATCCACGGGTGGCGGAGGAACAGCCGCCAGTTCGCGCGGGCCACCGCGCTCAGCCGATCGCGCCAGTCCTCGGGATGTTCCTCGCCCGCGTACATGTCGGCGTAGGCGGCGTCGAGCATCAGGTCGACCAGCTCGCCCTTGCCGGGGACGTAGGTGTACAACGACATGGTCCCCACGCCCAGGCGCTCGGCGACCTTGCGCATGGACAGCGCGCCGAGCCCGTCGGTGTCGGCCATCTCCGAGGCCGTGGCCACGATCCGGTCCACGCTCAGATCCGGTTTGCTCCGTCGGCTGACCGGTTCCTGGGTCCGCCACAGCAGGGCGAGGCTGCGCGCGGGGTCCCCGCTACTGGTGTTTCGGGTGGGCATCGGCCGTCCTGCTCGGGGTCCGGTGTATCGGCCAGTCTAGGCCAGTGCGTCCACGCGCCGGGGCCCACGGTGGACGGGTGCCCGCCCCGAAGTCGTCCGGTCCGCACGGAGCACCCGAGCGGGGACGGGGTCAGACGGACCTGACGGGACAGCCGACCAAGTGGTCGTCGACCACGCCGACGGCCTGGAGGTAGGAGTAGACGATGGTGGGGCCGACGAAGGTGAAACCGCGCTTCCTCAAGTCCTTGCTGAGGCGGTCGGACAGCGGGGTGGTCACCGGCACCTCCGACGGTTCGTCGAAGTGGTTGACCACGGGCGCACCGTCGACCCATCCCCACAGGTAGTCGGCGAAGGTGCCGAACTCCTCGCGCACCCGCCGGAAGGCCCGGGCGTTACGGGCCAGTGAGGCGATCTTGAGCCGGTTGCGGATGATCCCGGCGTCCCGCAGCAGCCGCTCCTCGTCCCGTCGGCCGTACTCGGCGATCCGGTCGGGATCGAACCCGTCCAGGGCCCGCCGGTAGTTCTCCCGTTTGGCGAGCACGGTGGACCAGGACAGCCCGGCCTGCGCGCCCTCCAGGACGAGCATCTCGAACAGGTGGGCGTCGTCGCGGGAGGGCCTGCCCCATTCCTGGTCGTGGTAGGCCCTCATCAGGGCCGACGACTCCCGCGCCCAGACACAGCGCTGGTCGGACATGGCGGCTCCCGTGGGGTCGACGGACGTGGTCCCGTCCATGGTGCCCGGCCGTGGTGACGTTCGGCGGTGACCCTCGGAAGGAGGGGGCGGAAAAGCCTTTGTGTCCGGAAGCGGCCGCGTACCAGAATCGGTTCGTGACGTAGGATGACAAAAGTATCTCGATGTCGAGATACGTGGAGGTGTTCCACCCAGGCGCCTCGAACCCGTGACGACCCCCCCG
>CALGOD010000311.1 GCA_937957845.1 uncultured Nocardiopsis sp. | reverse complement strand
GACGGTGCGCGAGGACAGCAGCGCGAAGTGCTGGTGGATCATGCCGATGCCGCGACGAGCGGCGCGCAGGCGGGCACCGCGCAACGCGGTGAGCTCCTCGCCCGCGACGTGGACCGTCCCGGCATCGGGTCGTTCCAGGAGGTTGACCGAACGGAGCAGGGTGCTCTTGCCCGCGCCGCTCTGACCGACCACCCCGAAGATCTCGCCGGGCTCGACATGGAGGTCGACGCCTTTCAAAGCGGTCACCCGGCGCTTCTTCAACCTGTAGACCTTGTGCAGGCCCACTGCGTCAATCACGGTCTTCCCATCGACGTCTCGGCTGTGGTGTCACGGCGCCCGAGCAGGCGGAACCGGCACGTGGGTTCGACGCCCACGTCCGAGCCTACGGAGCGGCCCATGGGCGAACGGTGAAGACTCGCCGCCGCGTGACGGCGTGACCCGCCGGGCGATGTCCGCGCAGGTCCGGGCCTCGACCCCTCGGTCACGCGTGGGACTTCCCACGGCTCCCACTCAACCATGACCAATCGAGTTGATTCGCCCGAAAAGCACCTTATCGCTAGGTTATGTAGGCCACATCGAGGTGCTCGTCGCACGGTGGAATCATCCCTTCTCGCCCGAATCCCCAGCCCGAGTGCCTACACTCATGACCGCCCGTCCCTCTCAGCCTCGCCCCAGGCCCCCCGGGTGCGAGCGAGGGACCGGTGTCACGGACCCGACGCCGACCATCGGCCCGGTTCGGGAAACGACGAGAAGCAGTGCCCGCCCGCCCCCGTGCCCACAGGGGGCGCACGGGACCGAGGAGCGACCACACCGTGCAGTCCGACCACCAGAACCGCGTGGACGATTTCGCCGACTTCTGGGCCTCCGACCCCGACGAACCGGCTTGGGCCGACCGAGTCCGAGCACTGCCCACGGCACTCAGCGCGCTCACCGCCGCAGGCCGTGTCCGGACCTCCGCACTCGCGTCGGCCCTGTTCGGGGCCTTCCTGCTCCTCCCCCTTGCTCCGGCCACGGCGGCACCGATGGAACCCGAGAGCATGAGCTCGCTGAAGGAGCGCGCGAAGTCCCTGAGCGAGGACTACCAGGGTGAGCTGCGGGACATGGAGGGCGTCATCGCCGAGGCCGAGCGCGCCGAGGAGCGCGCGGAGAGCACCCGCGAGGACGTGGAGGAGGCGCGGGCCCAGGTGCGGGCGCTGGCTGTGGCGACCTACACCAGCGGCGGGATCGATCCGTCGATGTCACTGTTCGTCGAGGCCGAACCCGACGAGGTCATCGACCGGGCGGTGGTGATCGACTACCTGTCCACCAGCAACCAGGACAAGATCGACCAGCTCGACCAGGCGTTGAGCCGCGACGAGACCGCTCGGGAGACCGCGGAGGAGCGACTGAACGAGGCCGAGGAGGACCTCCAGGAACTGGAGGACCGCCGGCTGGAGGTACAGCGGTTGATCGCCGACCACCCCGTACAGCCGATGGGAGGCCCCTACAACATCACCCCGCGCACCGAGCAGATGCGCGAACTGGTGATCGAGAAGTTCGGTGAGGGCCGGGAGGTGGGCGGCGTGGGCTGCTACCGGGAGGTCGGCGGCTGGGTGGTCGGTGAACATCCCAAGGGCCGGGCCTGCGACTTCATGCTGCATCCCAGCGGCGGCACACCCTCACAAGAGCAGATCGACCGTGGCTGGGCGATCTCGGAGTGGGCGCGGGAGAACGCCGACGATCTCGGGATCATGTACGTCATCTACCGGCAGCAGATCTGGGACGTGCGCCGGGGCGACACGGACTGGCGCCCGATGGCCGACCGCGGCAACCTCACCGAGAACCACTTCGACCACGTGCACATCTCGATGTTCTGATAGGAGGACGAATCCCGTCTGTTGCGGGATTCGTCCCCCTCACGAAAGGTGTATGGGCTAGTCAAAAGCAGTGACCGCCCCTCCTCCTCCGTGGTGTTGCATCGCGCCCGTCGTGCGCGCTGACCTGCGTTTTTCTCCGTTCCGCCCCACGCATCTCGCATCAGATGCGAGAATCCCGCATCAGATGCGAGGAGGTCTTTCGGGTGAAACGGGTGGCTATCGAAGGCGCTG
>CALGOD010000310.1 GCA_937957845.1 uncultured Nocardiopsis sp. | reverse complement strand
TGCGCACGGGGAGCTGCTCCAGGCGGCGCCCTTCGGCCGCCATGCGGGCATGGTCCTGCTTTCGTGGTCCCTTTGGTGGGGTGGTCGATTCGTCCCACGGTAACATTTAAGTTGACCCCTAAGTCAAGTTAAAAGGTGGGACGATACCCTCGCACCACACACCGCAGGGGAGAGGAGCGGTATGCGAGCCGATGCCCGACACAACGCGGCGAAACTGCGGGTGGCCGCGGCACGGTTGTTCCAGGAACGCGGATTGCAGGTCTCGCTCAAGGAGATAGCCCGCACTGCGGGTGTCAGCCCGGGCACCCTCTACAACCTGTTCGGCAACCGGGAGAAGCTCATCGACGAGGTGGTGGCCGACCTGGCCGGAGCCCGTCTGGACGCCGTCGCCGCACAGGCCCTGGCTCACGAGGATCCTTGGGAGGGGTTCGTCTTCTACATCGAGAAGGTCTGCGAACTGCAGGCCACCGACCGAGCGCTCAACGACGTGCTCGCCCGCCGCTATCCGGACGCCGCTCGCCTGATGGCGGTCTGTGACCGTGTCCAGGCCACTGCGGGGCGCGTCATCGAACGTGCCCGGCACTCCGGAACCCTGCGCTCGGACTTCACGCGCGAAGATCTGCTGTTCATCTTCGCGACCAACGCACGCCTGGCCCAGGCCGCGGCCCATACCGCCCCCGATGCCTGGCGGCGATGTGTGGCCTTCGTCCTCGACGGCCTGCGCACCGAAGCCGGACGCCCCCTGCCGGCCGGACCGCTGACTCCACAACAGGCCACGCAGGTCCTGGCGACCATGGCCACCATGCAGTAGGGGGCTTCGCTCCTTCGCGGGCGGCTGGAGACCACCCGCTCCCTGCCCTGTTCACCGCGGTCGGCTCTTCGTCCGTCGACGAGTGACCCGGTGAGTGTTCGGCGTGGGTTTTCGTCGCGATGTTCCTCGACCCCGCGGAGGGGGTTGGACGGGTCCGGGGTCTGTGCTCGCTGTTGGAGGGGCGCAACGGCCTGTGGGGGGCGGGGAGGGTGGCCGGCGCCGGCCCGCGAAGCGGGGACCGGCGGGCGCCGTGGGGTGTGCCGCCCCTGGTGACCGTGAGGTCGTGGGAGTCCTCGAAGTCGTCCTGGTGAGGGTGTCAGTCGCTTTTGTCGTTGGTCTTCTTGGTGGTGGCGCTGCCGAAGACGAGCCGAAGCACAGTCCCAGGGCGATGCCCATGGGCAGGTTGTCCATGAGGGTGCCGAAGGCGATGCCCAGTCCCAGTCCCAGGGCCAGGCCGACCCCGATGTCGCTGTTGTTCTTCATGTGTCCTTGCCTTTGTGGTGTCGGTGGTCGGACGGCTGTGCGTGTCGTCCGGTTCCGTGGGGGCGTGGGTGATGGTTCTGGGGGTGGTCAGTGTTGACGTACGAGCAGCGGTCGGGTGACCTCGCCCAGGTGGCCGTTGGTGTCGGACGGGGTGGCCTGCGCCGGTCTTGGTCCGTCGTCGGACGGTTGGGGCGGCAGTGCGTGTACACCCCTTCTCCTCGGGGAGGGCGCAGCGGGGTGGTGGTCCTGGTCGGAGGGGGTGGAGGGTCGTTGTCGTTGGGGCGGCGGCGACAGGCCGTTGGTCGGGTCGGTGACGATGAGGGTCTGTTCCACGCCGCTGGTTGTTCGTTCCGCGATCGGGGGGATGCGTGGGCGTGTCCACATTTGGGTGGTTCGGGGGGTGTCGTGGCCGTCTGGGGCGAAGCGCCACCGGGTGGCCTGTCCGTGGCCCTGGTCGGACAGGCCGGGGAAGGAGTGGTGGGGGTCTCGTTCACCGGTGGTGGGAGGGGTCGGTGCCCGGTGGGCGGGGTGTGCGCGCATCGGCCGTCCAGGACGCCGGTGGGCGCTCCGGCGTCCTGGACGGCCGAGGTGTCGCGGTTCGGTGGTGGGTCAGTGGGTGCTGGATGCGGGGCGGGCGGTGAGGCCGCGTTCGGCCAGGGGTGGCAGGCCCATGCGTGGCCTGGTGTCCTCGTCGAAGTCGTCGAGGAGGTCGTGGAGGAGCTGGGTCAGGTGGTCCAGGCTCCGCACGGTGTAGAGCACGGGTTGGTATCCGGACACCTGGTAGGGGCGGGTGGCGATCTCGTGCAGGTTCCAGGGGCGGATGTGGGCCTGGTGCATGCGTAGGAGTTCTCCGTAGGAGGACAGTAGTGCCGCGCCGTAGGCCTTGATGGTGCCTGATTCGTGGGCCAGGCCGTATTCGAGGGTGTGCCAGTAGATGCGGCTGATCAGGTCCAGGGCGTCGTCGCTGTGCACGCGTCGGGCGGCGTGGCCCACGGTGCGGTACAGGTCGGCGAACAGTGGTGAGGTCAGGTGGGTGCCATGTCCCAGGACGTCGTGGATGACGTCGGGTTCGGGGGTGTACAGCGGCATGGTGGGGTGGCGTACGTACTGCACGGCGTGGAAGTGGCCGTCGGCCATCGAGCCCAGGAAGCGTTGGTTGGGGACGATTCCGCCGGCCAGGGTGAAGGAGAATCCGGTCAGGGTGGTGAGTGCTTCTCCCACCTCGGCGTGTTGGGGGATGTGGTCGGCGGGGATGGGTGCTTGGTCGCGTGCTTCTTCGACGGCTTGGCATATGCGTCCTTGGTGGGCTTGGAGGAGGGCGCGGTGTACGGTGCGCCAGGTGCGGGGTTCGGTTTCGGTGTACTCCACGTGGGGTGAGGGGTCGCCGACGCGGTGGTGGCGGGCTTGGTCGGCGAGGTGGTTGCGGCGGCGTACGTAGTGCGGGTCGGCGAAGCCGGGGTGGTGGTGGGCGGGTCCCATGTGTCCTTGTGGTGTGATGGGAGTCTGTGGTGGTTGGTCGTTCATGTCTTCATCGTGTGGCATGGGTGTGCTTTGACCTGCGGTGACGCGCCGTGGGGGGTCAGGTCGGGGGTTGGGCGACCCCACCTTTTTTACTGCTCGGTAACATTTGGGCATGAGTCTTGACCACACTGCCGAGGGTTTCCGGTTCGACCGGGACACCCGTGTTGAGAAGCGGGCCGACGGCGAGTTCGCAGCCACCTTGACCGACGCCTGGACCACCTTCACCTCCCACCCCAATGGGGGGTATGTCCTGGGGGCTGCTTTGAACGCGTTGCGTCAGAGCCTGAGTCAGCCTGATCCTTTGGCGGTGTCGGCGTTCTTCCTGCGTCCGGCCGCCGCCGGGCAGGGGCTCGTTCGCACCGAGGTGGTGCGTGAGGGGCGGCGTACCGCCACCGGGCAGGTGGTGTTGGAGCAGGACGGTAAGGAGATCGTGCGTGCCATCGCCACCTACGGTGATCTGACCCCTGATCCGTCCGCGCGTGTGTTGACTTTGGATGAGCCCCCGAATCTTCCCCCTGTCCAGGACTGTGCCGTCCCGCCGGAGTTCGACCACGCCGAGGGGGTGGGGATCGCCGGCAGTGTGGAGTACCGCTACCCCGAGCGGCCGGGGTGGATGGACGGCAGGAAGGACGGTCGTCCGTACGCGGAGTTCTGGATGCGTTTCGCCGATGGTCGGGAGCCCGACACCCATTCTCTGGTTTCGATGGTGGACTTCGCTCCCCCGGCGGTGTTGGAGATCGGTGAGTTCACCACCATCACCGTGGAGTTGAGTGTGCATGTGCGTGCCCGGCCCGCTCCGGGGTGG
>CALGOD010000309.1 GCA_937957845.1 uncultured Nocardiopsis sp. | reverse complement strand
GGCGGCTCGGGTACGTCTGGTGTCAAAGCGGGGGCAAACGATGTCTATGATGTCGGGGACACGTTTGTCCGGGTGCCCGGCGAGCGATCCCCCTCAGAGCCGGCCCGACACGGAGTCGGGTATTTGCTGCGATAAGTAACAACCAGGAAGGGTGGACAGCTTCGATGGGTGACTTTATGTCGTCGGTGCTTCCTCCCGGACTGATCGACGTATTGTCGGCGCTCATCCCGCCGGTGGTTGTTGGCGGCGTCTTCTGCGTCTTCATCATCCAACTGCTGCGCAAGGAGATGGCACCCCGCCGTATGGGCGGCAACCTGGTCGGTAAGGACGAGGATGCCGGTAACGAGGGCGGGGACGACACCGAAGCGGCCGGCGAGACCGGGGCCGCGAACGGAACGCCGATTGTCCGGGACGGGGAACGCACCGAATCCGACGGTCGTTGATACGGTGCTTGACCGATCATGCGCGCCCCTGGGTGCCGATCGGTCGGCTTCACGTGTGTGCGGGTCCCTCCATGGCCACGCACCGCTCAAGCGAACCTCCGAACAGGGGGGCACCGGTTGATTTCAGGCGTGCCGGGAATTGTCTTTCGGGTTCATGCGGGATAGCTTTATATTCAAGTGTGAAGGCACTGCTCTTCTGAAAGGTTTGAATCCATGGCACAGAAGGTCCAGGTTTTCCTGATCGATGACATCGACGGGGGCGAGGCCGAGGAGACGGTGACGTTCGGTCTGGACGGCACCACGTACGAAATCGACCTCAGCGTGGATAATGCGGCCAAGCTTCGTGAGGCCCTTACTCCCTTCGTTGAAGCCGCCCGGAAGGTTCCCGCCAAGGCGTCGCGAGGCGGGGGTCGTCGGGGTAGCCGGAATGCTCCCAGCCGTGAGCGTAGCGCTGAGATTCGCGCATGGGCCAAGGCGGCCGGGAAGCCCGTCAATGAGCGCGGTCGTATCCCTGCGGCGATCGTCGCCGAATATGAGGCCATCAAGGGTTAGGTTTGTCACTGACCTCCGGTTCGCCGAAATGTTGTCAGGTCTTGATCGAATGAGGACCATGACAGCCGGAGGACACCCGACCCCGCTCATCCCGGGCCACGACAGGGCCCGGTGACACGGGGACGTCAGGGGATACGACGAATCCGCCGGACCACGCGGCCGGCGCCGGCGGGAGGAACCGCCCTCACGGACTCGACCACCCGCCGTCGCACCCACGGGGCGGGTCGGACCGCGCAGTCCGGGACTCGCGTCGGGCCGCGGAGGACGCCCGGCCGAAGCCGCCCACCGGGCTCGGCACGGGGCCGGTACGCGCTCCGCTCTCCTCCAGGATCTCCGCTCCCGGTCCCGCGGCCCCCTGAGCCGCGGGACCCGAGGTTCGCGCAGAGGCTGTGGAGCGCGCATTCTCCGCTTTCCCGCACGCCCTCGGAACAACACGGGGCTCTGTTCGCTAAGAGCCGATTATCGGGCTTAAGCGCATGCGGCCCGGGCAGTTCCCTCTCGCAAGCGGGGCCCGGGCCGTTCGCCTTCGGCGTACAGGGAAATCTCGCGACGCAATTGGTAGTTGGATGTTGGGTGAACGCCCTATCGTCGGGGAAAGTCTCTGGCACGGCGGCCTCGGCCGTCCGTAACGGAGGCGTCCGTCGGGTCGGCAGCCGGTCGACCGTTCGGACGGGTGCGACAGTGCTCCCCGGGGCGGTGCATCCCTGTGGGGCCGATATGCGGAAGAGTTGGGTCGGAGTGAACCGTCCCTGCCTGACCGCTCTGTAGAGGAGCGACGAGACATGTTCGAGAGGTTTACCGACCGCGCGCGGCGAGTGGTGGTTCTGGCCCAGGAAGAGGCCAGGATGCTCAACCACAACTACATCGGTACGGAGCACATCCTGCTCGGCCTCATCCATGAGGGTGAGGGCGTCGCCGCCAAGGCCCTGGAGAGCCTTGGTATCAGCCTCGAAGCGGTTCGGCAGCAGGTTGAGGAGATCATCGGCCAGGGCCAACAGGCGCCGTCGGGACACATTCCCTTCACACCGCGGGCCAAGAAGGTCCTGGAGCTGTCCCTGCGTGAGGCACTCCAGCTGGGACACAACTACATCGGGACCGAGCACATCCTGCTGGGTCTGATCCGTGAGGGCGAGGGCGTGGCCGCCCAGGTGCTGGTCAAGCTCGGAGCCGACCTCAACCGGGTCCGCCAGCAGGTCATCCAGCTGCTGCACGGATACCAGGGCAAGGAGCCGCAGGCCACCGGGGCCTCGTCCGAGTCCACCCCCTCCACCTCCCTGGTGCTGGACCAGTTCGGCCGGAACCTGACCCAGGCCGCCCGTGAGTCCAAGCTCGACCCGGTCATCGGTCGGGACAAGGAGATCGAGCGGGTCATGCAGGTCCTGTCCCGCAGGACCAAGAACAACCCGGTCCTGATCGGTGAGCCCGGTGTCGGTAAGACCGCCGTGGTCGAGGGGCTGGCGCAGAAGATCGTCAAGGGTGAGATCCCCGAGACGCTCAAGGACAAGCAGCTGTACACCTTGGACCTGGGCGCACTGGTGGCGGGCAGCCGTTACCGCGGTGACTTCGAGGAGCGCCTCAAGAAGGTGCTCAAGGAGATCCGCACCCGGGGCGACATCATCCTGTTCATCGACGAGCTGCACACGCTGGTCGGCGCGGGAGCGGCGGAGGGTGCCATAGACGCCGCCTCCATCCTCAAGCCCATGCTGGCCCGCGGCGAGCTGCAGACCATCGGCGCGACCACCCTGGACGAGTACCGCAAGTACCTGGAGAAGGACGCCGCGCTGGAGCGGCGCTTCCAGCCCATCCAGGTGGACGAGCCCTCCATCACGCACGCCATCGAGATCCTCAAGGGCCTGCGCGACCGCTACGAGGCCCACCACCGGGTCTCCATCACCGACAGCGCGCTGGTGGCCGCCGCCCAGATGGCCGACCGCTACATCAGCGACCGGTTCCTGCCGGACAAGGCCATCGACCTCATCGACGAGGCCGGCTCGCGGATGCGCATCCGTCGGATGACCGCTCCGCCGGACCTGCGTGAGTTCGACGAGAAGATCGCCGCGGTGCGCCGTGACAAGGAGGCGGCGATCGACGCGCAGGACTTCGAGAAGGCCGCGTCCCTGCGCGACGACGAGAAGCAGCTGCTGGCCAAGAAGGCGCAGCGGGAGAAGGAGTGGAAGGCCGGCGACATGGACGTCGTGGCCGAGGTGGACGAGGAGCTCATCGCCGAGGTCCTGGCCGCCTCCACCGGTATCCCGGTCTTCAAGCTCACGGAGGAGGAGTCCTCCCGGCTGCTGCGCATGGAGGACGAGCTGCACCGGCGCGTCATCGGCCAGAAGGACGCCATCAAGGCGCTCTCCCAGGCGATCCGGCGCACCCGTGCCGGCCTGAAGGACCCCAAGCGTCCCGGTGGCTCGTTCATCTTCGCCGGTCCGTCCGGTGTGGGTAAGACCGAGCTGTCCAAGACCCTGGCCGAGTTCCTGTTCGGGGACGAGGACGCGCTGATCCAGCTGGACATGTCCGAGTTCATGGAGAAGCACACGGTCTCGCGGCTGTTCGGATCCCCGCCCGGGTACGTCGGCTACGAGGAGGGCGGTCAGCTCACCGAGAAGGTCCGCCGCAAGCCGT
>CALGOD010000308.1 GCA_937957845.1 uncultured Nocardiopsis sp. | reverse complement strand
GGAGGACTCTGGGGAACCGACACCCGGGGCGGCGCGGTGACCGGGGCCGTCTTCGAGGACGAGCACGAACCCGGCTCCCTTCCCCGGGTACTCCGCGCCCGCCCTCCCGTCCCCTCGCCCGCCACCGAAGTGACCTGCCGTTCCGGACTTTCAGTAAGCTTCCTGGGTCGTTCCCATTCCGAGCGCTCCCGACCGCGCTCTGACCCGCCGCCCCGGCCGGGGTGACCGAAGCACCTGGAGCAGACCCTGCCGTGTCCATCTTCGAAGCGATCATCCTGGGCTTGGTCCAGGGGCTGACCGAATTCCTCCCGATCTCCTCCAGCGGGCACCTGCGCGTGGTGTCCGCCTTCTTCGGCTGGCCCGACCCCGGTGCCGCCTTCACGGCCGTCAGTCAGATCGGCACCGAACTGGCCGTGGTGGTCTACTTCCGGCAACGGATCTGGGCGATCCTGTCGACGTGGACCAGGTCCCTGGTCGATCGTGACCTGCGCGGCGACATCAACGCGCGCATGGGCTGGTACGTCATCCTCGGCACGATCCCCATCGGGGTCCTCGGCCTGCTCCTGGAGGACCAGATCGACAGCGTCTTCCGGGACCTGCGTCTGGTGGCCCTGAACCTGATCATCTTCGGTGTGCTCCTCGGCGTGGTGGACAAGTACGCGCGCAAGCACCGGGAGCTGAAGGACCTCAACGCGCCCCGTGGTCTGGCCTTCGGTCTGTTCCAGGCCCTCGCCCTGATCCCGGGGGTCTCACGCTCGGGCGGAACGATCACCGGTGGGATGCTGCTCGGGTTCAAGCGCAAGGAGGCCGCCGAGTACGCCTTCCTGTTGGCTCTGCCCGCCGTCTTCGCCTCGGGTCTGTACAAGCTGACCGACATCGGTGGCGACGAGTACGCCGGGTGGGGCGCCACCATCGTGGGCACGATCATCGCGGGCGTCGTCGGCTTCGTGGTGATCGCCTGGCTGATGCGGTTCATCTCCACGCACAGTTTCATGCCGTTCGTCTACTACCGCGTGGGCCTGGGCATCGTCATCCTGGCCCTGGTGAGCTGGGGCGTGCTCGACCCGCAGAGCGGCTCGGGATCCCAGCCCGCCCAGAGCGACATCGTCGCCACGCAGGAGACGTCCCAGGAGAAAGAGGAGGAGCCCGAACCCGACGGTGACGACGCCTCGGAGAGTCCCAGCACGGAGCCCGTCGACGACTCCTCCGAGGAGCCGACGCCCGAGGTCGACCCGGTCACCGGCTGGGAGATCGATCCCGAGGTGGGTCTTCCGCGCAACCCCGAGACCGGTCTGTACCACGACTCGAACCTGGGGATGGACGTGGACTACGACTTCTCCTCCGGCCTGGCCACCAACCCGGTCACCGGGGAGCGGTACGACCCCAAGGAGTCCAGATGAACCGGGGGCCCGTCAGCCCCTCCCGACGGGCCCCCGGAAACGGTCAGCCGCCGAGGTGGCTCACGGCGGAATCCAGCCGCCGTGCCAGGGCCTCGGTCTCCTCCTGGGTCGGTTCCCCGCCACCGGACGGCATGATGTCGCCGCGGCTCGCCACACGCAGCGCGCCCTTGTAACGCGGTTCGTCGAGCCGCGCCGCGTCCACGACCTCGGCCCGTCCCTCCCGAACGATCAACACCGGTTCGCCGTCCTCCGTGCGCAGCAGCCGAGCCACGTGCTCGGCACGGATCATCTCCACCGCCGCCCCCTCGTCGTCTCGTCGGTCCTCTTCCCGCCGCTACCCGGGTGGGAGGGGACCGACACCCGGTGACGCGTGCGCTCTGGAACGTGCCGCCTCGCCACGACCCCCACCCGTTCGAACCTGACGGTTGGGGCGCGCGACGCCGGGTAGGCACCCTGAGTGTCCTGGCAGGTCAGGCTGTTCACCGCCGCTGACCGGGAGGTGGAGCGGACCTGCCCTCGTACGAACCGGAGGGACCGACATGAGCCTCAGACATGGCATCGAGGGACTGCGCGAGATCCTGGGCGAGGTGGCGTTCCCCGCCGACAAGGACCGGATCGTGTCGCACGCCCGGGACTCGGGAGCCGACGAGGAACTGCTGGGCGCGCTGAGGGCGATGCCGCCGGTCGACTACGGCGAGCCCGAGGAGGTGCTGCGCTCGGTGCCCCTGCCCCGCTCCGACACGGACGCACGTCCCGAGTCCGCCCGCGCCCAGCAGCGCAGGGAACACACCAAGCCCGGCATGTCCGAGTCGATGAAGGAGACCAGACCGGTCAACCCCATCGAGGAGGAATTGGGCGAGAACCGCAAGTCCTGATCGGCCGCCGCCCGGGATCGATCCCACCGGCTCAGTCGACCGAGCGCAGGAGCTCGGCGACCCGCTCGGGCTGCTCGTTGAGGGCCAGATGGCCCGCGCCCTCCATAACGGTCACCTCCGCGTCCAGGAAGCGGCGGGCCGGACCGTGCAGGCGCGCGGGAGAGTAGAACACGTCGTGGGATCCGGTGGCCACGACGACCGGGGTGCCCTCCCAGGGCTGCAGGTGCTCCAGTGGCAGGGGGCCCGGCGCCAGGCTGGTCCGGCAGTGGCGTCCGACCAACGTCATCCACGGCGCGTAGGGGTGGACGCCCCGCGTCACATGGTCGGGGCCGCTCAGGAAGTCGAGCAGGCGGGTGCTCTTGTCGTCACGCGGGCTGACCACCCACGGCAGGGTGACCCGCATCAGTTCCGAGCTCATGGCCGCCGTGGTCAGCCCCGCCGGGCCGACCAGGACCATGGCGTGCAGCAGGGGTGAGGGCTTGGCCGCCAGGGCCACGACCGCACCCAGGGAGTGGGCGAGCACGGTGACGGGCCGCTCGGTGAGGCGGGGCAGGATCTCGTTGAGCCAGGAGCCGTAGGCCGATGCCCGGTCGCTCCTGGGGCGGACCCCGGCGCTCAGGCCCGGCTGTCCGGGCAGGTCCACCAGGATCACCTCGCGGTCGCGGGCGAGGACACGGGCCGTGCCCACGGAGGTCGCCGAGTTGAAGTTGGTACCGCTCAGGACGAGTACGGGGGTGGTCTTCCCGCCCGAGGCCCGGAAGGCGCGGGTGGCACCGAGCTCCGTGTCGAGTTCCGGCAGGGCGAACAGCTCCGGCCAGCCGTCGATCCGCTGCTCACACCAGGCGCGGACCTCGCGGGCTCCGGCCTCTGAACGGTAGATACGCGTACCCTGGGGACCAGCATCGGACATGGGGCACCTGTTGTTCCACGGTAGGCGACAGTGTCTGCCGACCAGTCTTCCCGGCACACCTGCGCAAGACTGTACCCATCGGATTTCGGGCGCGCCGGCAGAAGAAGGGGCACATATCCGCTGGTTGGACATTCGACCCACCTTCCGTGAACATGGGCGAGGCGCCTTCGCGCCTAGGTGTGCCGGGAAGACTGGTCGGCGAGTCCTTACTGCCGCAGCCCAGAAGGGTGCCCATGAGCATCGACCCGGTACATCGCTCCCGAGGAGACGGTGTGTTCTCCCGCCTCGCCGACGCGCTCCGCAGTGACACCGTCAGCGGTTTCCTGCTGATCGGTGCCGCCGTCTTGGCCCTCGTCTGGATCAACTCCCCCGTCGGCGGGGTCTACGAGGGGCTGCGCTCGCTCAGTTTCGGTCCGGAGTCCCTGCACCTGAACCTGCCGTTGGAGACGTGGGCCGCGGACGGTCTCCTCGCACTGTTCTTCTTCGTCGTCGGCAACGAACTCAAACAGGAGTTCGTCCATGGCGAGTTGCGCGACCCCAAACGCGCCATGCTCCCGATCATCGCCGCGCTCTGCGGCATGGTCGTGCCGGCCTCGATCTACGCCGCCATCAACTTCACCTCACCCGACAC
>CALGOD010000307.1 GCA_937957845.1 uncultured Nocardiopsis sp. | reverse complement strand
TCGCGGGCGGGCGCGAAGAACGGCGAGTGGTTGCTGGGGACGTTGCCCATCTTCTCGTACGGGGTGGCTCCGGGTGCGGCCTCCCACACGTCGTGCGGGGTGGCGCCGACGAACCAGAACACGTACGGGATCGGCTGTGAGTCCCCGGGCAGGCCGAAGTAGCCGAAGTCCTCGGTCGCCGGTGAGGGGTCGGGGAGGTGGATGACGTAGTCGTCACCGAAGTAGGCGTGGTGCGCGGCCGCGACGTCGGCGGTGCTCTGGGCGTCGTTGAAGGTGACACCCGCGCTCTGGAAGCGCTCGATCTCCGGCTCTCGGGGGGCTCCGGAGGCGGCCGCCTCCGCGCGTACGATCCGTTCGATGGCCGTCTCCAGCAACGTGGCGACGTTGTCGTTCAGGGCCCTGGTGTTGATCTCCAGGTAGGCCTCGTCCGGGATGATGTTGGCCTTCGTCCCGGCCCGCATCCTTCCGACGATGAGCACCGCCATCGCACTGGGGCTAATCGCGAGCCAGACCACTCCCTGGAGACGGGTGACGATGTTCGCGGCGATGACCACCGGGTCCACGGTCGTGTTCGGCAGGGAGGCGTGGCCTCCCTCCCCGTACACCCGCACCCGGTAGGAGTGGGAGGCGCCCAGGATGATGCCGGCGCGGTGGGAGATCAGCCCGGCCGGTTGGGGGCCCAGGTGCTGGCCCAGGACGATGTCGGGGCGGCCGAACCGGTCGAAGAGCCCGTCCTCCAGCATGGCCTGTGCGCCGTCGAGGGTCTCCTCCCCCGGCTGGGCCACGATCATCACCGTTCCGGCCCACTCGTCGCGGGTCTCCGCGAGGAGGTCGGCCGCGCCCACGAGGCAGGCGGTGTGGGCGTCGTGCCCGCACGCGTGCATGACGGGGACCTCGACGCCGTCGGCGTCGGTGGTGCGGCTGGTGCTGGCGTAGGGCAGTCCGGTCCTCTCCTCCATGGGGAGTGCGTCCATGTCGGCGCGCAGCATCACCGTGGGGCCGGGGCCGTTGCGCAGGACGCCGACGACGCCGGTCCCGCCCACTCCCTTGTGCACCTCGTAACCGCTTCGCACGAGCCACTCGGCCACCGCGCTGGCGGTGCGGTGCTCGGCGTGGGAGAGCTCCGGGTTCTTGTGCAGATCGACGTAGAACCCCTCGACGAGCGGGAAGAGCTCGTCGAGGAGTCGCATGACCGCGTTCCCGTGCTGAGCGGCACGGTTGGGGTCCACCGCGTGCGGCACGGCTTCCACCGCCTTCTTCCGTATCTCGACTGGGTCGGAGCTGCCCAGCGGGCATCTGACGGCACAGCCTATCGGCGCACCCGATCACCGGCACACACTGGCGCGTTCACCCACGGTGTGCCACGGCGTGTCGTATGAGTTAGGGTCTGCACACGGAAAGCCATCCCCCGCCGCGCCGCCCTCGCACACCCGTCCCGCAGATTCCGGATGGGGAGGGTTTCGGTGACTTTCCTCAAGTATGGGAGAACTGCTGGCATCCCTTGCTACATCACAGTAAGGTAACGCAGCACATGTTCTTCCGCCCGAAATCACGGTGCCCCCTCGCCCGCCATGCGACACCGATCCCTGCCGCGCACCGATCTGTACCGTCGGCCCCGGTCATGAACACACGGCCGGGGAGAACACGCACATGTCCTGAAAACAGAGTGATCTCGGAGTCCACTCGTGGCCTCATCCGCAATCAGTCCGGCGTCCCAGAGTCCGGAACCGGGGCAAGGCGCGACCACCCTGGCCAGGGACACGAAATCCGCTGAGTCGGCACCCACCTCAAATCGTGACGCACGCCTGGACAACGCCAAGTTCCTCCTGATCGCGCTGGTCGTCGTCGGCCACGCGATCGAGCCACTACGCGACTACGGGCCCACCAGTGCCCTGTACTACTGGATCTACTTCTTCCACATGCCCGCGTTCATCATGATCAGCGGCTATCTCTCCCGGTCCTTCGACGCCTCGTCGAACCGGGTGGAGAAACTGGTCCTGTCGCTCGCGGTGCCCTATCTCATCTTCTGGACGATCCACCAGAGCATCTACTTCGTCGAGCGCGGCGGCATGCCCGACTCCCTGTCGGTGCTCAAGCCGACCTGGACCCTGTGGTTCCTGGTCGCCCTCTTCCTGTGGCGCCTGAGCGTGCCGGTCTGGAAACGGCTGCGTTGGCCGGTGCTCATCGCGGTGGCCGTCTCGATGTTCGCCGCCACCGCCGACCTGGGAGGGACGCTGTCGGTGGGCCGCGTCCTGAGCTTCCTGCCGTTCTTCGTCCTGGGGCTGAGCCTGCGTCGCGAGCACTTCGCCCACCTGGACAGGCTGTGGGTCCGGATCGTGTCCGTGCTGGTCCTGGGCGTGACGGCGATCCTGGCCGTGCCGATCTCCGACCACCTGAGTCGGGACTGGCTCTTTTGGAGGGACAGCCTCACCGACCGGGACATCGACCCGCTGCTGCCCAGCTTCGGCCTCCGGCTGGCCTTCATGGGCCTGGCTCTGGCGATGACCATCGCCATGCTCGCGTTGACGCCGAGACGGCGCACGTGGTTCACGACCCTGGGCACCTACACCCTGTACGTGTACCTGGGGCACTCGGTGGCGCTGCTCCTGCTCAAGGCCTCGCCCTGGTACGACCTCATGTCCGGGGCGATGGGGCTCCTCACCACGATCGCGCTGGCCCTGGTGCTGACCCTCGTCCTGTGCGCCCCTTGGGTACGCCGCGGCATGCGGTGGGCCGTGGATCCCCAGTTGACATGGTTCCTGCGCAAGGACTCCCCTCTTCGCCCCGAGAACCGGAGCACGACCCCTGGGTCGGAGGGCGACACCTCGGGAGCGCGGGAGAAGGACCGGAGCGGGTCCAGGACCTGATCCGTTCCAAGAGACCTCACCGGGGACCGAGGAGAACGGGCGGGGTGGTGCGCCATGGCGCACCACCCCGCCCGTTCTCTCCCACACCGTACGGCGGCCGAGACTCAGCTTCCGCCGCCGGCCGCCGGGACGTCGGCCTGGTCGGTGCCCACGTCCCGGGAGGAGAGCAGCGCACGGCGGCGCGCCTCGAATCTACGCGTGTCCTTCCACAGCCGCAGCACCAGGACCAGCTCGAAGAAGGCCAGGGCCGCGACGGAGAACACCGCGACCGGGATGATCAGACTGTTCAGCGGGGTGAAGAAGGCCACCAGCACGGTCACGGGGGCCACCACGCACAGGAACATCTCGAACTCGATGCCGCTGAACAGGTGCGGACGCACGCGGTGTCGCAGCAGCGCGTCGCGCACGCGCGGGTAGAAGCCGGTGGGGGCGGGCCCCTCCCGACGTTCGGGAACGTCGGCCATCTCATCGTCCTCGGGGTCGGCCTCGCTCCGCCCGACGGCGTGCAGCTGGTCGGTGTCACCGGTCAGCTCGGCGATCGTCTGCTTCATGGACCTGCGGGTCTTGGCGACCTGCGTGCCGTTGAGGTAGCGCAGCAGGTCGAAGAAGACCACGACGGGAGCCACGATCAGGTAGGCGACCTCGCCCGTGACGACCCACTGGCCGAGCAGGAGGGCCATCACACAGCCGAAGAACCGGATGCGGTCGAAGACGAAGTCGACCCAGCTTCCGAAGACCGAACCCGTGCCCTTCAGCCGGGCGATCTTGCCGTCCATGCAGTCCAGCACGAAGCTGAGGTGGAACAGCAGGGCCCCCAGCAACAACCAGGGCCGGCCGTTGCCGTCGACGAAGGCCGGCGCGGCGAAGCACAGCGCGGAGAACACTCCGAGCACCCCGGCTCCCAGCGTCAACTGGTTGGGGGTGATGCTCGTGCGGTTCGCGGTCCAAACGACCAGGCGCCCGGCCAAGGGGTCCACAAGAAAGACCGTCCACCAGGCGTCCTTGGCCTTGTAGGTCTCTTCCTTGACTTGCGCGAACGTGAAACGCGGCATGCGGGTTCTCCAGGAAGGCCCTCTCCCCACCAGGGTCCCGGCGCTCGACGACACGCTGACGAGGACGGGGAAGAGGGCGATGTCGGCGAAGATCCGAGTCATCATGCCAGACCGGGGGGTCCGCGACCTAATCCATCGCGTCATACTTGTCTGGTAAGAGGGGGATCAACAGGCGGTCGCCCGCGTGAGCGGCGAATGGTCCACCCCCTTTCGGTCTCGACCAGGGTGTGAGGCATTGCGTTTTCTGAACGACCAGGTTCCCCAACAGGATCTGACCTACAGCGACGTCTTCATGGTCCCCAACCGCAGCACGGTCGGCTCGCGGCTGAGCGTGGACCTGTCCTCGCCGGACGGAACCGGCACCACCATCCCCTTGGTGGTGTCGAACATGACCGCCGTCGCCGGGCGAAGAATGGCCGAGACCGTCGCCAGACGCGGCGGGATCACGGTCATCCCCCAGGACATCCCCATCGATGTGGTCTCCGACGTCATCGCCTGGACCAAGCAGAGGCACCTGGTCCACGACACCGCCATCACGCTCAACCCCAACAGCACGGTCGGGGAGGCCCTCAACCTGCTGCCCAAGCGTGCGCACAACGCCGTGATCGTGGTCGACGACGCCCGCCGTCCACTCGGTGTGGTCACCGAGGCCGACTGCGCCGGTATCGACCGCTTCACGCAACTGCG
>CALGOD010000306.1 GCA_937957845.1 uncultured Nocardiopsis sp. | reverse complement strand
CGGTGACGAGCGCGTTCATCGGGTACAGCAAGAGAGCCTTGATGCCCTTCTCACCGCGGGCCCGCGCGCGTACAGCGTGGTCGAGCACCGGGTAGAGGAACGATTCGGTCTTGCCCGAGCCCGTGCCCGTGGTGACGATGGTCGGTTCGGCGGCGCCCTCGCGCGTGGAGAGGCGCTCGAACGCCTTCGCCTGGTGCTGATATGGCGTGAACCCCTCCGGCAACCAGTCCAGCGGGGATCGCCATCTGCGGCTCACCGGATGGAAGGGGGTCCGCACCCGCAGGTACGGGCCGCGGAAGATACCGGTGTCCGGGGCCATGAGGAACGATTCCAACGCCGCGCGGGCGTCGTCGTCGGCCAGGGCGAAGGTGGTGGACAGGTACTCCGTGACCGCGTGTTTGGTCTCCTCCGCCAGCAACGACGGGTACATCGACACTTCCTTCCGGGCCTGGCCGTGTGATCACTCTGCGTGGTACGTCGCTCCCGAGCCGGGTTCCGTTAATGGACGTTACCGATTCGCCGCTGTGCCGTGGCCCGGGTGGTGGGCACCGGGGAGACGGTCGAGGTCACCGAAGGCAGACTCGTCTCCCCGTTCCCCACTCGTTCTCGATCCGGTCAGCGCCTCCTGCGACCCCGTGCCGGGCGCACCGGGCCACCCGAGAGGAACGACTCGGCGAGTGCCTCCCAGGCGGGCACGTCCACGCCGTTGCGGTCGTCGGTCCAGACGAGAGCCCCACGCGGACCGCCGCCTTCCTCCAGCGGCAGGATGCCTTCCTCGGCGTACCACTTCTTCTTCAGCTCCCAGCCCTCCCCGTAGCCGGGGTCGCGCAGCAGACCGAGGTGCTCCCAGTAGACGGTGCGCCCGTCCGAGGTGGTGATGGTGAAGTCCGGCAGTCGCATCCGGGCGTCCTTGCCGACGAGCGGTTTCTCGTAGGTCCACGCGCCGGGGGCCCACTTGTCGAGGATGCCCGCGATGATGACCTCGTTCTTGCTGCGCACGAGAACACCGCTGCCGGTGACGTGCACCAGACCCGCGTCCAGCACGCCGATCGCGCTGCCGTCGGCGGCCCGCACCTCCCTCGGCTCGGCGGGACACACGAGGTCGGTGAACCTGCGGGCCGCGTCGGAGCCGGTGGCGCGGGTGAGGGCCATGAGGTCGTCGAGCGGGCCTTCGTGGCAGATGACGACCTTCCCGGTCTGCCGGGTCAGCGCCGTGTACAGCAGCTCGCGCGACAGGCCACGCACCCCCGCGGGCAGCATCAGGATCACGGTCCCGAACTCGCTGCCCTGCGACTTGTGCACCGTCAGCGCCCACGCCAGCTCCACGCTGGGGTCCTCGGAGATGGCGCTGTTCACGGTCACGCGCACGCCGGGCTGCGAAGAGAACTCCACCTGGGTCGCCCAGGGCGACGGGGTGCCGGGTTTCGTGATCTGGCCGATGACGACGCCGATCTCGCCGTTGGCCACGTAGGCGCGCTGCTTCCCCTCTTTCCTCGACCAAGCGGAAAGCCGCTGGTTGACGAGGTTGACGACCTTGTCGCCCAGCACGATCCGCTCGCTGCCGATCGGCTTCGGCACCCGCCGGTTGCGCCACTGCAACGCCTTGCGCAGCTCGCCACCCCGGTGGGTGAGCTTGAGGTGGCGGTTGAGCTGCACGGTCCCGTGTTCGCGTCCGCGCACGGGCGAGAGGATCTGCCAGTCCTCACATTTCCCGGGAGCGTCGTGGTAGTTCACGTACTGTTCCACGGTGGCGCCGTAGGACTTGGCGAAGCTGCGGCCGTCGTCGCCGGTCTCGACACCCAGTTCGTCGGCGAGCACGGCGTCGAGCACTTGGGCCGCGGTGCGACCGTTCCACGCGACGGCGGACAGCGTGGGCATGTGTTCCCCGGCCTTCAGCCGGTGCCACACCTCGTCGTAGCCGTCGGGCAGCTCGTCACCGCTGAACCAGCGCGCCAGCATCAGGTCGTCGCGCACCTTGCCCGTCTCCTTCTGCCTGCGCAGAACGGTGAGCTCCGCCCACCCGGGAGCGACGTGCGGCCACTGCCCGCCGTGCCGTTCCCGCCCGGCGCGTTCGAGGTCGACGAAGGGGCGGCCCGCACCGATGGGCGGGAGCTGGCGCGGGTCGCCGACGAGGACGAGCCGGTCGGGTGGCTGCAGGGCGTCGAGGAGCGCGTCGAGCATGTCCTCGGTGAGCATCGACGCCTCGTCCACGACGACGGTGCCGAACCGCTGCCGATTGCCGTGCTCGCCCGTCGCGCGGTACCGTCCCGTCTCGCCGTCGTAGCGTTCCGACTTGGTGAGGAACTGCGCGAGCGTCTGCGCGGGTGCCTTCGCCTTCCGTTCGAGCTGCACGCGCGCCTTGCCTGTGGGAGCCAGCAGGAGCACCCCGCCGCGCTGGATCTCGGGCCGGTTCACCAGAGCCCGGACGAGGGTGGTCTTGCCGGTGCCCGCCGGTCCGTTGAGGACGGTGAACCGCGACGCGTACAGTTCGCGCAGCGCCATACGCTTCTCGTGGCGGGCGCGCTGTTCGGTCTCGTCGTCGGCCGGTTCGTCCTCCAGCAGCGCGTCGATCTCGGCTTCGAGGTCGTCGGGCACGTCGTGGCGGGTCGCGTCGGTGAGAGGGTCGAGGAACCCGTTGATGGCGTGGACCCGGACGATGGCCGAACGGAGCTTGTACGCGTGACTGCCGTCGGCCAGGGTTGCCCTTGCGAGAGGACGGTCGGTGGCATCGGGATCGCCGTCGAGCTTGTCGGGGGTGAGTCCGAGCCCGGTCAGCACGGTGTCGTTGAGCGACAGGGGCTGGGCCAGCACCAGGTTCTCCACGCGCTCGATCGCCTGGGGCACGGGAAGCAGTGTGTGCCCTTCCTCCTGAGCGTGCGCGGCCACGGCCGTCAACGCGGCCTCCACCCGTCGCGCGTCGACGGCGTCGTCGAAGGGGTCCGCGATGGGCAGCGGGTGCTTGGCGGCCAGTGCGGGGTCGGGGAAGCAGCCCCGGTCGACGGTGGCGAAGGTGATCGGCTCGTCGTCGTCCACCGTGCTCGTGACGAGCAGGTAGGGGTTGCGCAGCAGCTCGTCGAGGGGCAGTTCGATCGCTGTCTCGTCGTCGAGGACGCGGGTCACGTCGTCGGCGGTGAGGTCGAACCGCGCGAGCAGCCGGAGCACCTGCTTGTGCTGGTCGGCAAGATTCGACCAGATCCGCCGCCTCGTGGTGGTGGCCAGTCGCCGCACCTCGTCCGGCACCTCGCGACCTTCGAGGGCGTCGACCAGCATGGGCCACGGGTCGTTGTCCTCACCGGCGGCGGCCACAAGCGTGCGCGCGGCGTACGTGGGGTGTGTCCATCCGAGCCGCGGCAGCACGGCGGGCAGCCCGGGCGCGGGTCCGCGCCGCCGCCAGGTGGCGGCGAGCTGCTCGTCGAGCCATTCCAGCGACGTGGCGGGGACCGAGCAGCCCAGCTCGTTCGCCGCGTCGGCGGCGCGCCGCAACTCCAGCAGCGCCGCGACCGCGAGGTCGGCGGGGACGTGTTCGGTGACGTAGGAGAACTCGCGGGTCCTCTCGGGCGCCTGTGCCAGCGCGGCGGACACGTCGGTGCCGTCGGCGGCGAGGTCGGCGAGCTGTTGCATCGGGAGCAGCACCCCGCCCGTGCCGTCGGGCCGCAGCGTGTGCCGGATGATCGTTTCCCACATGTGGTTGGGAAACGCCGTGGGGCCGTTGGTGGGCCAGCGTCCCGGCAGGGTCACCTCATCGACGAGGGCGGCGCCCACCAGCAGCCGGCGCCCGGCGTCCTCGAACGGGGAGTGCTTGAGGTAGAAGAAGAGCAGCGACTTCGTGGGCCGCACGTCCTGGAAGAACGTGTCGATCAGCGCCTTCTGGTTGTCGCCGTGCATGATCCACGCCGGGTCGAAGTTCAGCGCGGCGACGGCCTCGTCCTCGGCTTCCTGGCTGTAGCCGTCGATCAGGTGTGCGCTCTGGACGTCGGCGGTGGAGTCCTTGTTGAGCCAGTAGAACGGCGTCGCGTGGACCGAGTAGGCGGGCACCTGCACGGTGGTCGGCGCCACGTTCCTGAGCGCGTCGTTGTGGGCGTACGGGTGTTTCAGTTCGAGGACGTGGTCCCGCGCACTGAGGAACGTGGACCGTTCGGCCACGCACGGGGGGATGCGGCTGGGTTCGAGCTCGGCGATGGGCCTGCCCGCGCTCGCGACCTCGAACAGGTCGTCGCGCTTCTCGCCGATGTTCTTCAGCAGGATGCACGAGCTGTTCGCGCGCGGGTCACGGCAGACGGAGCCGTCCCACCCGGTGTCGTGCCACGGAACCCGGACGGACAGATGCTGCACGTAGGTCACTCGGAACCTTCCTTGTCGGCGAGGCGGCGGGTGAATTCGGCGTAGGCGGCGCGCATTTCCTGCTCGCGGTCCACGGGCGTGATCGGGGTTTCGTAGCGGTCGAGCAGGTCGCCGCAGTCCTCCCCGTTGAGGTAGGCCTGGAGCAGCTTGAAGTCCTCGGGCCGCTGCTTGACGCCGTGCGCGTGATGATCCTTGGCGATCTTGCGGCCGAGGTTGTCGAAGTACATGTTGTACTCGTACTTGCGCAGCACGGCGAACTGCCCGCGATA
>CALGOD010000305.1 GCA_937957845.1 uncultured Nocardiopsis sp. | reverse complement strand
ACGGTCGGCACCTCCCCTCACACTCTCCGCGTCAAGGCCCCCGTCCTTGACTGCGCCGCGCGCCTGTTCGCCGAACACGGCCCGCACGGTCTGGACATGTCGACGCTGACCCGCCGCGTCTCGGACGAGACCGGTATCACCGCGGCGTCCCTCAGACGTGCCTTCCCCACCCGCCTCGACCTGGCCTACGCCGTGGTCCTCCACTCCACACGGGAGCGGGTCGACGGACAACTGGCCGCGGACCGGCCCGACCGCCCCGTGGTCGAGCGCATGTCCGCCCTGGTCAGACGTCAGGTGGAGAGCGGGTGGAAACACAGGTCGGCGGCCTCCCTGGCGCACTGGATACTCCCCGTCCTACGCGCCGTCCACCCGTCCCGCCACCGCGAGGTCGACTCCCTGAACAGGGTCTACCGGGAGCACGTCCGCGGGATCATCGTGGACGGCATGGCCGCCGGCGTCTTCTCGGTACGCCATCCGGGAAGGACCGCCGACGAGGTGTTGGAGACCTTCGACTCCCTGTTGTACTGGTACGACCCCGAGGCGGGACTGAGCATGGAGGATCTCGTCGCGGTCTACGTGGACCTCGTCATCCACCACCACCTGGGGTGCGTGCGCTGACCCCGCCCGTTCCACCGCGACGTCGGGCTCCCTCCTGCCATGGGAGACCGGTCGGGCATGTCGCGGACGGAGCGGAGGCGGTCACGCCTTCGACGGCCGGGCGCGCCCGACGGGTTCCCACGACCGTCTCACCTGCCGAGAAGGCCGTACAGGTCGACGGACTCGGCCAGCGCCCGTAGGCCGGCGTCCCCCGGGTGGATGTGGTCCCCGGAGTCGTACTCGGGCAGCAGACGGGTGGGATCGCTCGGGTCACGCAGGACCGCGTCGAAGTCCCAGACCCCGTCGAAGGGCGACATCGGGTCATGGGCCTGTGAACGCAGATAGGCGTTGACCTGCCGGCGGCCCCGCTCGACCTCCTCCGTGCAACGTCGTTCCCCCGCGCACGGGCCGAGAGTGGCCACGAACACCCTCATGTCGTGTTCGTGGGCCATCCGTGCGAGCTGACCGATACCGCTGATCACCGCCTCGGGCGAGGTACCCCAGCGAAGGTCGTTGATGCCGCCGAAGACCACGACGGTGTCCACCCCGTTGCGGGTGAACACGTCTCGGTGCGCCCGCCGGAGCATCGCCACGCCACTGAGATTGGTCGAGACCCCCTCCCCGGGATAGCCGTCCCTGATCACGTGGTTTCCGGCCACACCGAGGTTGAGCACCCCCGGGGTGGGGAGTTCCGGCTGCGCGGCCAGGCGGGCGCTGAGCACGTCCGGCCAGCGGGAGTGGGCGTCGGTGGTGGAGCGGATCCCGTCGGTGATGGAGTCGCCCAGTACCGCGATCGCGCCGGGGCCGTCGAGGACCTCGACCCCGGTGAGGAAGGGCCACTGCTCGACCCTTCCGGTGAACGGCTCCCCCGTGGTGTCCAAGGTCTGGTCGCCACTGCCGGGCGCGCTGACGTAGTTGGTGTCCACCGAGGCGTAGTGCACCGGTGCGGTGGTCACCTGCTCCGGCAGGTGGACGCTGACCAGGGCGTCGGTCTGCGGCGGCAGGAGGATCTCGACGGGATCGCTGAACACCTGTCCCCCGGCCGGAATGACGGTGTCGGAACGGCCCTCGAAGGTGAGCGGGACCGCGGAGCCCTTGGTGGCGGCACCGGTCCCGCGCAGCGCCAGGGAGGCCGCGCCCACGGTGACGGGCATGGTGGAGAAGGTGTTGTCCAGACGGATCCGGACCTGGTGGCCGCCCGTGGTGGTGCGTACCGACAGGCGCAGGGTCTGGTCCTGCCAGGGACCGACCTCCATGTATCCCGAGATTGCACGTGCCCAGGTACCGGTCCACTCCGGGGAGGCGGTGCGCCCGCCCACGGAGAACAGGTGGATGCGGCCCTGGTCGTCGGTGACCTCGGGCAGGACCACGTGGGAGATCTCACGCGTGGGATCGACGGGAACGTGGTGCGCGTACAGGCGTGCGGAGCCGAGGGCGGGAGCAGGTCCCGACTCCTCGGCGGAATTGGCGTAGGGCAGGACGAGCGCGGCCTCGCTCGCGTTCCCGGAGAGCCAGTCGGGGACCGACAGGACGAACCTCTGTTGCTCCCCGTCCGCGTAGACCACGTGACCGGTGCCGTGGACGTCCGCCCCGATGCCGCCGGCGCGGGTGGCGGTGGCCAGGAAGGTGAGCGAGTGATAGCGGTCGGCGGGCAGTCCCACGGATTGACCGTCGCAGACCACGTGGTCCGGACGGCCCGGGGCGTAGTCGGGCAGTTCCAGGGAGGAGCCCATCAGCACGACCTCACGGCCGGGCGTCCATCCGGCGCCGGCCAGCGCCTGCGAGGACAGACTGTTGCCGAGTCCGTCGAGGTCGACGTTGGCCGCCGAACCGTCCCGGGAGATGCCGATCCGGTCCAGGAGGGAGTCGAAGGAGGGCGGGGCCGGACTGGACGCGGCGGGTTCCGCCCGTTCCAGGGACTCGGACGTCGGTCCGCGGGAGACCGTGACGCCGACGGCGGTCACCATGATCACCACGACCACGGTCGCCGCCAGGTACAGCAGATGGCGCGAGGAGCACCGGCTTCGCCGGCGTGCGCCGTCGCTCCGTGTCCCGTCCGCTCCCAACACTCGCCTCCCCGACCGTCACCCGTCCACCGTTCGACGACTCCGGGCACGCGGTGGTTGCTGAGACGTGGCACACCAGGCCCCTGACCGGCCGCCAGTGTAAAGGAGACGATTCCGCCCGGCGGGGAGGTTCCGGGATGTTCCGTAAGGTGTTTCGCATCGCCGCCCACCTGCGTGGAAGTGGTGGAACGGACAGGAGTCGGATTCGACGGGGCGTGTCCTCCGATGTCGGGGCCGCCGATCACCACGGTGAGGAGAGGGAAGGAGCCGTGATGATCCCGTTCGTGGCGCCACCCGTGAGGATTCCCGGTGAGGTCGGTCACCGTCGTCGCGCGAACACCGCACCACGGGAGGATCGGAGGATCCCGGGGGATGTCCCGGGCATCGGTCCCACGGAATCCGATCGCTGATTCACCGCAGGTGACGTCATGGACACCGCACGACCCATATGTCCTTTCTCGCATTGACTCGCGTCACCACGGAAGAACACCGATCGCGATACCGGGGAGGAGGACGGA
>CALGOD010000304.1 GCA_937957845.1 uncultured Nocardiopsis sp. | reverse complement strand
ACCGACATCGCGTAGTCGATGAAGCTCTGCTCCATCTCCTCGACGATCTCGAGATTGGGGTATGGGGTCTGCTCTGTGGTCATGGGTGGTTTCTCAGGCGAAAGTCGGGAGTCGGAAGTCGGAGATGCCGAAGGGCGACCTCATATGTCGAGGAATCGCACGTCGGAGGCGTTCTGCTGGATGAACGCCTTGCGGTCGGCCACCACGTCCCCCATCAGGATCGAGAACGTCTCCTCGGCGCGGGCCGCGTCCTCCATCTCCACCCGCAGCAGGGTGCGCGTCTCGGGATTCATCGTGGTTTCCCACAGCTCCCTGGGGTTCATCTCACCGAGGCCCTTGAACCGAGTCGGCTTGACCTTCGGGTGGTCCTTCTGGAACTCCCGCAGGGCGGCATCGTCGCGGAGATAGTGGACCTTCGAGCCGACCTTGACGCGGTAGAGCGGAGGCTGGGCGATGTAGATGTAGCCCGCCTCTATGAGCCCCCGCATGTGGCGGAAGAACAGCGTGAGCAGCAGCGTGCGGATGTGGGCGCCGTCGACATCGGCGTCGGCGAGGAGCACCACCTTGTGGTAACGGGCCTTGGTGAGGTCGAAGTCGTCTCCGATTCCCGTCCCCAGGGCGGTGATAATGTCTTGGACCTCGGCGTTCTGCAGGGCCTTGGCCAGCCGTGCCTTCTCCACGTTGAGGATCTTGCCTCGGATCGGGAGGATCGCCTGGGTGTTGGAGTCACGGGCCTGCTTGGCCGGCCCTGCCGCCGAGTTGCCCTCGACGATGAACAACTCGGACTGGCCGGGGTCACGCGACGAGCAGTCGGCCCGCTTGTCGGGAAGACCCCCCGACTCCAGTCCCGACTTGCGCCGGGTCAGCTCCCGAGCCTTGCGGGCCGCTTCGCGGGCCTTGGCCGCGTTGATCGACTTCTCGACGATGCGCCGCGCCTCGGGGCTGTAGCGCTCGAGCCACTCGGGCAAGCGCCGATTGAGCACCTTCTCGACGTAGGAGCGGATCTCGGTGTTCCCGAGCTTGGTCTTGGTCTGCCCCTCGAACTGGGGATTGCGGACTCGTACCGACACCACCGCGGTGAGGCCCTCCCGCACGTCCTCACCCGTCAGGTTGGGGTCCTTCTCCTTGAGCAGGTTCTTCGACCGGGCGAAGTCGTTGATCGCCTTCGTCAGCGCCTTGCGGAACCCCTCCTCGTGGGTACCGCCCTCGTGGGTGTTGATCGTGTTGGCGAACGAGAGGACCGACTCGTTGTAGGAAGTCGTCCACTGCATCGCCACCTCGACCTCGCCGTCGGTGTTGGTGTCGACGATGTCAATGATGTGAGGATGGAGGACGTCGCGCTTGGCGTTGAGGTGCTTCACGAAGTCGATGAGACCGCCCTTGTAGTGGAAGGTCTGGTTGACGGGCTCCTCGCCGCGCTCGTCGGTGAGGACGATCTCGAGGCCCCGGTTGAGGAACGCCATCTCCCGGAGGCGGGCGGCGACGGTCTCGTACTCGAACTCGGTGCCCTCCTGGAAGATCTCCGGGTCGGGCCAGAAGGTGATGGAGGTGCCGGTCTTCTTGACCGCGCCTCCTTTCTTCGGGTGCTTCGTGTCGGGAACGCCGCGGCGGAAGCCCTGTGTCCAGATGTGACCGGAGTTGCGCACCTCGGCCTCGAGGCGCTCGGACAGGGCGTTGACTACGGACACGCCCACGCCGTGGAGGCCGCCGGACACCGTGTAGGCGCCCTGTTGGAACTTGCCGCCGGCGTGGAGTGTGGTGAGGACGGTGGTGAGCCCGGACAGACCGGTCTTCTCGACCTTGTCCACGG
>CALGOD010000303.1 GCA_937957845.1 uncultured Nocardiopsis sp. | reverse complement strand
CGTCGGCGCCGTGGAGGAGACCGGCCCCCAGTTCCACGGGCACCGAGGAGAAGGAACGGTCGGTGTACAGCTGTCCGCCCACGCGGCCGCGAGCCTCCAGGACGATCACCCGGAAGCCGTGGTCGGTCAGGTTCCGCGCGGCGGAGAGCCCGGCCACCCCCGCGCCCACCACCGCCACGTCCCATTCCGGTTCACGCGAGCATCCGGCCGCGACCAGCAGGGAGGCACCACCGAGCGCCATACAGGCACGGCGGGTGATGGGGGGAGGCTGCGGAAGCTGCACCCCGGTATTAGAGCACGGCCCCCTCCGGCCGGGACGTGCCGCCCGAGGGCGTCACCGCGGTTCGGACGAGGAGGCGGAGACGACGGGCCGGCTCCAGGGGGCGGGGGTGTCCTTGGCCTCGAAGAAGTCCCCGCCCTTGCGCAGGGCGTCATCGGTGCCCCACGCCTCGTCCCGGCCGACCTTGCGCAGGTGGGGGATGTGCTTGCGGCAGTGGATGTAGGCCTCCTCCACCTGGACCAGGGTCCACATCACGGCCTTCTGGCCCGGCGCCTCGGCCACGGGCAGGTCGTGGACCCGGCGACGCAGCTCCATGTCTTCGAACAGGGTCGCGCGGCCGTTGACGTGCAGGCCGATGCGGTCGCGGTCGAAGTCCAGGAACATCAGGCCCACGTGCGGGTTCTCCAGGATGTTGCCCGCACTGGCGAACACGCCGTTGCCCCGGAAGTCGGGGTAGGTCAGGGTGCGCTCGTCGATCACGTGCACGAACCCGGGAGGCCCCGCACGGAAGCTGGAGTCGCACTCTCCCCGGCCGTCCGCGGTGGCGATGAACATCATCTCCTGCCGGGCGACGAACTCGCGCATCCGCGGATTCAGGTGGTCGAGCATCTGGTCACGGTAGAAGCGGCCGGCGCGCTCGCTCGTGCCCGTCGTCTCCTGTACACGGTGTTCTCCTGCGCTGCCGGGGAGGTGCCGTGGGGAGATCTCGTGCATGACTGCCTCTCTGTGGGGTTCGCGGGGCCGATGAGGGCCGGTGGGGCATGGGGGAACGGCGCGGAAGTGCCGGAGGGGTGGGAGAGCCCGCGCCTGTCAGCGGACCGGTGAGGGGAGTTCGGCGGCCTCGGCCCATCGGATGCGGGTCGGGTGTGGGGCTCGGGTGGTCACGGGTGGCGGCTGCGCGCGGGGAGGACCTCGCCCCCGGCCTCGCGCGCGCCTTCGAGCATGGTGGCGGTGATCCACTCGTAGACGACGATCCAGGCCGAGCTCATGGAGGAGGACCAGGTCGGTGAGACCTCGCTGACCGCACGCACCAGGGCGCGTCCCACATAGGGGTAGTGCTTGGGCTCGACACCGATCTGCCGCATGTGCTGGGCGCCCAACTGACGAAGGTAGCCGGCGACCTCCTCGGGTCGGTCG
>CALGOD010000302.1 GCA_937957845.1 uncultured Nocardiopsis sp. | reverse complement strand
TCCTGCGGGCTCCGACCGTGGTGTCGGACGCCTTACGTTTTCAGCTCCGACGGATGCCCCGTTGCTCGACGCAAGGGCGCATCTGTGAATTCCATATACTCCCCCCAGTATGGTGAGGGCTCTTGGGCGCCAAGGCGCGCGAAGCCCGGCACCGTGTGAGGGGATGCGGCGGTGAGCCGCTGCGCCGCTCGCCCACCTGCTCTTCCGTCTCCGAGGGCCCCGACTGCCCTCCCGATACTCCCCGGGGTATCGGAGTCCGATGTCGTCCAAGGAGAGACATGACCGACAACAGCATCGACGTACATGCCGTGCGCAGCCTGGTCGAGACCGATCCCGACACCCTGCTGGTGGACGTGCGTACTCCCGCCGAGTACGAGAACTCCCATATCCCCGGCGCGGTCAACCTGCCGCTGCAGCAGGTGGACACCCATCTGGAGCGCATCGTCGCCGATGCCGGTGGCCGCCTCGTCCTCGTCTGCCAGTCGGGGAACCGAGCCCGCCAGTGCCAGGACAGGCTGGCCGCGGCCGGTCTGCGGGAGACGGCGGTGATGAACGGCGGCATGAACGCCTGGGAGGCCCAGGGAGCCCCCCTCGTACGCGGACGGCAACGGTGGTCCCTGGAACGCCAGGTCCGTCTGGTGGCCGGAGGGATCGTCTTCACCTCTGTGCTGGCCTCACTGCTGTGGCCCCCGGCGGTGGTGGTCGCCGGACTCATCGGTGCCGGACTGACCTTCGCCGCGATCACCGACACCTGCGCCATGGGCATGGCCCTGTCCCGCCTGCCCTACAACCAGCCTCGTAACCACACCGACATCGAGGGCGCACTCACCCGGATCGGCGGCCGCCGATGACCGCCCTCGGCTGATCACCGGTCGGCCTTGGGGGGTGCGCGTCGCATCGGCGCGCCCCTCCGGGCCGGAGGCGGTCCCCACCACCCGACGACCATGGCCGCACTCTCTCCGCCGGATACTCCCCGGAGTATAAGGCGAAGCGGCGGAAACACAGCACCCACAAGGAGATGTCATGTTGCTGGAACGCTTCTACGACGACGACCTGGCCCAGGCCGGCTACCTCATCGGCTGCCAGGCCACGGGGGAGGCCATCGTGGTCGACGCCCGCCGGGACATCGGCGGGTACCTCGACCTGGCACGCGCGCACGGCATGCGGATCGTGGCCGTGACCGAGACCCACATCCACGCCGACTACCTCTCCGGTACCCGAGAGCTCGCCGCGGCGACGGGCGCCACGGTGTACGTCTCCGGCGAGGGCGGAGAGGACTGGCAGTACGGCTTCGACGCCGAGCGGCTCCTCGACGGCGATGCCATCACCATCGGCAACATCGAGGTCCGGGCACGCCACACTCCCGGGCACACCCCCGAGCACCTGTCGTTCCTGGTCACCGACGGCGCGTTCAGCGCAGACCCGGGCTACATGCTCTCCGGGGACTTCGTCTTCGCCGGGGACCTGGGCCGCCCCGACCTGCTCGACGAGGCCGCCGGAGGGGTGGACACCCGCTTCGAGGGCGCGCGCCGGCTGTTCGCCAGCCTGCGCGAGGTTTTCCTGACACTGCCCGACCATGTCCAGGTCTACCCCGGGCACGGGTCCGGCAGCGCGTGCGGCAAGGCCCTCGGCGCACTCCCGGCCACCACGGTCGGATACGAGCGCCTCAACGCCTGGTGGGCTCCGTACCTGCGCGAGGACGACGAGGAGGGTTTCATCGCCGAACTGCTCGACGGGCAGCCCGACGCCCACGCCTATTTCGCCCGGATGAAGCGCCAGAACAAGGAGGGGCCTCGGGTCCTGGGGCCGCTGGCCCCGGTGCCCGAACTCACCAACGAGGAGATCGGCGAATCCCTGCGCAAGGAGGAGATCGTCTTCGTCGACACCCGGCCCCACACCGACGTGCACGGGGGCACCGTGGCCGGGGCGCTGAACATCCCCGGCCCGGCCAAGGCCGCGAGCTTCGGAGCCTGGGCCTACGATCCCGAGGACGAGAGCCGCCCCTTGGTGCTCCTCACACCCGACGGGGACACCGCCCAGGTGGTGCGCGACCACCTGTTGCGCGTCGGCATCGACCACGTCGCCGGCTACACCACGACCATGGACGGCCTGCCGGTGACCGTGCCGCCCGTCATCGCCCCGGAGGACCTGGAGGGCTTCGGCGCCGCACTCGTGCTGGACGTGCGCAACAAGACCGAACACTCCGAGGGGCACATCCCCGGTTCCCGACAGCTCAGCGCCGGCCGGGTCCTGTGGCACCTCGACGCACTGCCGGCCGACGGTCCCATCGTGAGCTACTGCCAGTCCGGCGCCCGCAACTCCGTCGCGGCCGGCGCCCTGCGCCGCGCCGGATACGACGTCGTCGAACTCGACGGCGGCTACGCGGGCTGGACGCAGTGGAGGCAGAGCCAGGGCGGCGTGGCCGACGCCGCCGGCTGAGCACGCAGATCGGGGTGCGTTCGGCCGGGCGCACCCTGGTCCCACCGAGGGTGCCGGGGGCGGTTCACCGCCCTTGGCGCCCGCCCGGCTGAAGGGCCCCGGCGGCATCCATGGACGGTGCCGTACCGGCCCCGACCCGGGGGCCGGGCCGCCGACCGGGCCCGCCCCCGGATACAAGCCACGGAAAGGGTCAAGCATGGAGTTCCAGCTCATCCTCGTCGTGGTCCTCGCCGTGGTGGTGGGGATCGCGCTGGGACTGCTCGGAGGCGGTGGTTCCATTCTCATGGTGCCGCTGCTGACCTACGTCGCCGGTATGCAGCCGAAAGAGGCCATAGCAGCCTCCCTGCTCGTCGTCGGCGTCACCTCGCTGACCGGCGCGCTCACGCACGCACGCGCGGGGAACGTCCGGTGGCGCACCGGCCTGATCTTCGGAGCGGCGGGTATGGTGGGCGCCTTCATCGGCGGCCTGGTGGGCGGCCATCTTCCCGGCACCCTCCTGATGATCGCCTTCGCCCTCATGATGGTCGCCACCGCCGCGACCATGATCCGGGGGAGGAAGAAGTCCTCCGCCGAGGGCGGGAAGGCGCGGGGCGAAGGACTCCCCCTGAAACGCATCGTCCTCGACGGCCTGGTGGTCGGAGCGGTCACCGGGCTGGTCGGAGCCGGGGGCGGGTTTCTCGTCGTGCCGGCCCTCGTGCTGCTCGGCGGCCTCGCCATGCCGGCCGCCGTGGGGACGTCCCTGCTCGTGATCACCATGAAGTCCTTCGCCGGACTCGTCGGGTATCTGACGACCGTGAGCCTGGACTGGGCGCTGGTGGCCATGGTCACCAGCGCCGCCGTCGCCGGTTCGCTCGTCGGTGCACGCCTGGCCTCTCGGGTTCCCGAAACCGCCCTGCGCAAGGGCTTCGGTGTTTTCGTGCTGCTCATGGGCGTTCTCGTGCTCACCCAGGAGCTTCCCTCGCCGTTCGGACTGGTCGCCGTGGCGGTCACGGCCGTCCTCGCGGGCCTGGCCGGCGTCTGCCTCCTGGCCGGTGCGTACTGTCCGCTGATGCCGCTTCTGCGGCCGCGGACATGACGGGACGGAGAATCCGGACACCGCTCCTTTCAGCGGGGTGGGACGAAAGATCCCTCGTTCCCGGGTAGAGGGGGCGAAGGCGAGCGCGGATCGACCTCGGGACGCCAAGGCGTGCTCCGCTCGGACCAGCGAATTTTCGGATGCGGAAAGTAGTATCTCTGTCTGTATGCGTAATGACGGTGGCAGTGGTGGTCTCCAGCCGGGTATGCGGTGGTCCGCCGAATGCGGAGCCGGTGACGAGACCGCGCGATGAGCGCCGCGCCGGTCTCGACCGGGATACGTACGGTGCTGGACGTACCCGCGAACAGCGCTTGCCGGCCCAGATGCAGGGCGACCCCCGGGTGGCCTACCGCCAAGCCCACGGCCCACTGCCGCTGTGGACGCGCCTGCACGCCGCTCGATTGGCCGAACGCGACGCCCTC
>CALGOD010000301.1 GCA_937957845.1 uncultured Nocardiopsis sp. | reverse complement strand
TGACCTCCTCGTTCTCCGCGAACATCTCCAGGTCGGTGTCCTCCAGGGCCCAGGCGGGCTCGATGATGAGCCTCACCTCTCCCTGCGGGGTGAACTTGAGCGCGTTGGAGAGCAGGTTGCGCAGGATCTGCTGGAGGCGCTGTTCATCGGTCCACAGTGTGCTGGGAATGTCCGGTGAGACGTCCACCGCGAACGCCAGGCCCTGGTCCACGGTGACCGGCCGGAAGGTGGCCTCGACGTAGTCGACCAGCTGGGCGATGGACACGTCGCTGGGTTGGACCTCGGCGCGTCCGGCCTCGACCTTGGACAGGTCGAGGATCTCGTCGATCAGCAGCAGCAGATCGCTGCCGGCCTTGTGGATGGTCTGGGCGAACTCCACCTGCTTCGGGGACAGGTTCTGCTCGGCGTTGTCGGCGAGCAGGCGGGCCAGGATCAGCAGACTGTTGAGCGGCGTGCGCAGTTCGTGCGACATGTTCGCCAGGAACTCCGACTTGTACTTGGAGGAGACCTGGAGCTGGTGGGCGCGCTCCTCCAGGGCGTTCCTGGAGCGCTGGATCTGCTGGTTCTGGAGCTCGATGGCCCGGTTCTGGTTGGCGAGCTGGGTCGCCTTCTGGCGCAGCTCGGCGTTCTTTCCGCGCAGCTCCTCCTGCTGGCGCTGGAGCTCGTTGGACCTCTCCCTGAGCTGGCTGGTGAGCTGCTGGGACTGTTCGAGCAGGTCCTCGGTGCGGTTGTTGGCCAGGATGGTGTTGATCGTGGTGCCGAGCAGGTTCACCAACTGCCGCAGGAAACTCTTGTGGATCTCGCGGAACTCGTCGTAGGAGGCGAACTCGATGGCGCCCAGCGAACGTCCCTCGGAGACGATCGGCAGGATGTACAGGTTGCGCGGCGGGGCCTCTCCCAGGGCCGAACCGACCTTGACGTAGCCCGCCGGAATGTTGGAGATCTTCTGCTCCACCTGCTGGGCCAGGGCCTCACCGACCAGGCCGACGCCACTGCGGACCCGCCGACGGGCGTCTTCGGGGTCGAACCCGAAGCCCGCGTAGAACAGGAAGTTCTCCTCGTCGTCCTGGTCCTCGGGCAGGTAGCAGACACCGTGCTGGGCTCCGATGAGCGGCGTCACCTCGGTCATGATCAGGCGTGCCAGCTCCCGGAGGTCGCGGTGCCCCTGGATACGGCCGGAGATACGGGCCAGGTTGGACTTGAGCCAGTCCGCGTCACGCTGGGTGGCGGTGGTCTCGCGCAGGTTGGAGACCATCAGGTTGATGTTGTGCTTGAGCTGCTCCATCTCACCGCGGGCGTCGACCTGGATGTTGCGTGTCAGGTCGCCCTTGGCGACCGCGTTGGCGACCTCGGCGATCGCCCGCACCTGGGTGGTGAGGTTGCCGGCCAGGCCGTTGACGCTGTCGGTGAGCTGCTTCCACGTGCCGGTCACGCCCTCGACCTTGGCCTGACCGCCCAGTTGGCCCTGGCTGCCCACCTCGTGGGCCACGCGCGTGACCTCGGTGGCGAAGTCCGAGAGCTGGTCGACCATCGTGTTGACCGTCGTCTTGAGTTCGAGGATCTCCCCCTGGGCGTTGACGTCGATCTTCTTGGTCAGGTCGCCCGCGGCGACGGCCGTGGTCACCTGGGAGATGTTGCGGACCTGGGTGGTGAGGTTGTGCGACATCGAGTTGACGTTCTCGGTCAGGTCCTTCCAGATGCCCGAGACGCCCTTGACGTCGGCCCGACCGCCCAGCTTGCCCTCCGTACCGACCTCACGGGCCACTCGCGTGACCTCGTCGGCGAACGCGGACAACTGGTCCACCATGACGTTGATGGTGTCCTTCAGCTCCAGGATCTCGCCCTTGGCGTTGACCGTGACCTTCTTGGTCAGGTCACCCGCGGCCACCGCCCGCGTGACCATGGAGATCTGCCGCACCTGGTAGGTCAGGTTGTTGGCCATGGAGTTGACGTTGTCGGTCAGGTCCTTCCACACCCCCGACACGTCGCGGACGTGGGCCTGTCCGGCGAGCTTGCCCTCGGTGCCCACCTCGCGGGCCACCCGTGTCACCTCTCCGGCGAAGGAGTCCAGCTGGTCCACCATCTTGTTGATGGTGTCCTTCAGGTCGAGCATCTCGCCCTGGGCGTCCACGGTGATCTTCTTGGTGAGGTCACCGGTGGCGACCGCCGTCGTGACCTGGGAGATGTTGCGGACCTGGTAGGTGAGGCTGTTGGCCATGGAGTTGACGTTGTCGGTCAGGTCCTTCCAGATGCCCGAGACGCCCTTGACGTTGGCCCGACCGCCCAGCTTGCCCTCGGTGCCCACCTCACGGGCCACCCGCGTGACCTCGTCGGCGAAGGTGGACAACTGGTCCACCATCGTGTTGACGGTGTCCTTCAGCTCGTGCATCTCACCCTGCACGTCCACCGTGATCTTGCGACTCAGATCGCCTCGGGCGACCGCTGTGGTCACCTCGGAGATGTCGCGCATCTGGTCGGTGAGGCGGGAGGACATCTGGTTGACCGACTCGGTGACCTCACGCCAGGCGCCGGAGACCCCCTCGACCCTGGCGGTACCGCCGAGCTTGCCCTCGGTGCCCACCTCACGGGCCACCCGCGTGACCTCGCCGGCGAAGCCGCTCATCTGGTCGGCCATCCGGTTGACGGTGGTGGCCAGACGCAGCAGGTCCCCCTTGAGCTCGCCCCTGCGCCCCTCCATGGAGGCGCGTCGGTTGAGCCGGCCCTCGGCGACCGAGTCCAGGACCCGGGCGACGTCGGTGACGGGTTCGGCGACCTCGTCGAGCAGGACGTTGAGCGCGTGGGCGCTCTCGCCCCAGGCTCCGCGGGCGGGATTGACGTTGACGCGCTCGTTGAGCCTGCCCTCGTTACGGACGACGTCGCCCACTCGCTTGAGCTCGTCGCTGAGCTGCTCGCTGTGGTCGAGCACCTCGTTGAAGACCGAGGCGATCTCCCGGATGGTTCCGTTTCCGCGTTTTCTGAGGCGGACGCTGAAATCGCCGTCGCGCATGCGGTACAGGGCACGCAGAATCTCGTCCAGTTGGTCGTCAGCCACCGGTTCCTTGGCCGCCTCGGACATCGAACCCCTCCTCAGCCTGCTCCGCCACCTCGGTCTCTCCGTCCGGGTGCGCGGCTGGACGGTTCGGCCGCCGCGGGGACGGCGGACACGAACGTGCGCACGGGACGGTGGGCACGCGGTGGTCGCCACGTACCCTTGGTGACACCCCGTCACGCTACCTGCGCGAAGTACCACCCGAAAGAAGCGGATGTGTCGGTGACTCACACTAACCGGCCGAGCCGAGCCGCACAGGAGGGTCGGCCATGTCGTCCCCTCGCTCTTCCGGACCCTCCATGGTCGCACACGCGTGCTCGGGTCCACCGGCGTCCGCGGAACACGCGTCCGGTGGTCGGCCGGGGTCGCGGCCATCACTCCGCCACCGGCACGGGGCGCCCTTGGCCACGGCACGCGTATCGTGGCACCGACCCCCGTTTTCCGCGCACGTAACCAGTGACGAAGGACACCGACGTTGTGCCAGCACAAAACGCGTTGAAGGTCGCTCGACAAGAGTTCCCTCCCGCCCCCGAGACCGCGGCGGCGGCCCGCGACTTCGTTCACGGAACCCTCCTGGCATGGGGTGCGTCCGGCCCCATCGACGATGTGATCCTGCTGGTCAGCGAACTGGTGACCAACGCGGTCATCCATGCCAGGTCACCTCTGGAGGTGATGGTGCGCCGGGACAGGACGTCGACCGAGGTGACGGTGACCGACGCGGCCCCCGAACGCGCGGTGCCGCGGGCGGGGCCGCTCTCGGTGGAGGCCTCGGCCGCCTCGGGGAACGAACGCGGTGGTGGCCTGGGGCTGGCCCTGGCCTCGGCGATCGCGTCGAGCTGGGGTGTGAGTTACGGGCGTGGTGACAAGGCCGTGTGGTTCCGGATCGAGGACACCCCGGAGAAACATCCGTCTCTGGAGGCCCCACCACTGCGTAAAGGCCTCTCTCGCCCCTCCCGTCCCACACCGTGGGCGCCCCTGGACGCGGCGCTGAGCTCGCGGCTGCGGTTGCCGCAGCTGCTGGAGCGTACCGTGGAGTACGCGGCCTCGGCCCTGGGCGGGGACGCCGCCTACATCACCCTGGCGACGTCGGACGAGACCATGTGGGAGGTGCGCGCCGCAGTGGGTCTGTCCTCGGGCGGCACTCCGTGGCGTCCGTTGCGGGTGCGTACCGAGGAGATCTTCCCGTCGGCGGCGCCCGAACCCATCGCGGTGATCAACGACGACCTGATGATCGCCCGCACGGGCCGGGGCCGTCTGTCACGCGCCGGCATGCGCTCGTTGGTGACGGCTCCCCTGATCGTGGACGGGCGGGTCACCGGCCTGCTGGGAGTGGCTTCGAGGCGGGCCCGGCACTTCGGTCCCTCGGCCGCCAAGCGGCTCCAGGAGGGCGCGGACCTGATCGCGTTGCCGGTGGAGCGGTCCCGCCTGGCCGAGGTGGAGCTGAGCAGGCGTGCCTCGTTGAGCTTCCTGGCCGAGGCCAGCGACCTGCTCGCGGGCACGCTGGACGAGCGGATGACGGGCGCCCTGGCGGCGCAGCTGATCACCTCCAGGCTGGGACGGTGGTGCGCGATCGAGACCATCAACGAGATGGGCGTGTCCCAACTGACGCACGTGGTGCACGGCGACGAGAACTACAACGACATCCTGCGGGCGCTGCTGACCGGGCTGCCTCCGCACGAACAGCGCGAACCCCAGCCGTTGTGGTCCCCGGCGGAGCTGGCCAAGGAGGGTCTGGACGAACAGCTGGTCCGGGACCTGGCGAGCGGCCCGGCCATCTGCATCCCGTTGGTGGCCCACGGGCGCACTCTGGGCCGGATGACGATCGGTAAGAACGAGACGGACGACTTCACCCGCGAGGAGGTGGACGTCGCCGACGACCTGAGCCGCCGGGTGGCCTCGGCGATGGAGAACGCGCGACTGCACGAGAAGCAGGCCGCGATGAGCCAGGCGCTGCAACGCAGCCTCCTTCCCGCGAAGGAG
>CALGOD010000300.1 GCA_937957845.1 uncultured Nocardiopsis sp. | reverse complement strand
CGCGTCGGCCTGGTGGTGATCGCCTACGAGACGGGCCTGGTCCGTCCGGGCGGGTGAGCGGGTCGACGGGGCGTCGTGTCGACAGGTCTCCAAGGCGCCCCGCCGACACGAAGGATCAGGAGGTCCGGATGGTCTCCTGCGCCAGGACGCTGCGTTCGGCGTCGCCGCCCTGCGCACAGCGGGGATCCACCACGTACACCTCGACCTCCTCCCCTCGGGGAGCGGTGAACAGCACCCATACCCGGGACGTGTCGTCGCCGTAGTGGGCGTCGTCCACCAGGGTGAAGTGCGCTCCGAGACTCTCCTCGAGGAGCATGGCACACTCCACCATGCCGGGGGGCTCGGTCTCCAGCGAATCCATGGGCTCGGCCTCCTCTCCCGCGGGAGGTCCGCCCACGGGGGACAGGTCGAGTGTGCGGGCGGCCTGCTCCGACAGGGAGGCCTCGGTGTAGACGGTCCCGCTGCGCACCACCCGGGGAGTGTAGGACTGCGCGGTGTCCGGGGCGGCCTCCTCCTCGGCGTTCTCCTGGAGCGGGGCCGCGACTCCGGCCTCCTCCTGTCCGCCCGAGAACACGCCGTTGAACACAGCCGCGCCACCGCCTCCGATGACGACCGCGGCGGCGGCCACCATCAACAACCGTGGCAGGCCGACACCTCCCGGCCCTCTGCGTCCGCGCGGGAAGGGGACCACCGTGGCACCGCCCCGCTTGCGTGGTTCGTCGGCGGACTCCTCGACGGGGGGTTCGGCCGAGACGTCCGCCGAACGCTCGCGCACCGCTTCCGCGATGCGCCGGTCAAGGAGGTCGGCGACGTCCTGCGGCATGGTCGGGGCCGGTGCGGCGGCCAAGACGTCGCCGACCTCGGTCAGTTCGTCCAGGGTCGCCGCGCAGGTCTCACAGGTCTCCACATGGGCTGCGACAGTGCTTTCCTCGTCGGGTTCCAGGAGTTCCTCGGCGAGGAAGGCGAGTGCCTCCACGTCTGGATGGGACGTCACGATGTGTTGGCACCTCCTCTCCTGGTTGTGACGTCTCCGGGTTGCCGGGGGTTCCTTAGATGGGCCAGCGAGGGAAGAAGTTTCGCGCGACCTCGCGCACATCTGCTCTTGACCGTTCCCGAGGCCACGTCCAGGATCTGCGCCGCCTCGTCCACCCGGTACCCGAGCATGTCCACGAGGGTCAGCGCCATGCGCTGGTCCAGAGGAAGTTTCTCCAACGCCGCGTACACGTCCAGGCGGGCCTCGGTCTGCGAGGCGTGGTCCCGGGCGCCGCCCATGCGGCCCATCCGCTCGTTGGACATCACGTCCAGGGTGGAGTCCTCGGTGGGGGTGGCCGGGCGCACCTTACGGCGGCGGAGCCGGTCGTTGCAGGCGTTCACCACGATCCGATGCAGCCACGTGCTCACCTGAGACTCGCCGCGGAAGCGGTCGGCCGCGCGGAACGCGGACAGGAAAGCGTCCTGGAGTGCGTCGGAGGCCTCCTCTGGGTCGCCCATCACCCGCACGGCGACAGCCCACAGGCGCTCGCGGTGCCGACGGACCAGGACCGCGAAGGCCTGGTCGTCGCCCTGAGTGTGCCTCTTCAACAGCTCCTGGTCAGGAAGCTCCTGGACCGCGTTCATCAATACTGATCACATACTCCACACATCGGCGTCGTCGAGCCCCGGTCTCCTCCCTCTTCGTCAAAGACCGAGTACACCGACCTCGTTGATGGTCCCACGCCAGGTCCCGTTCACGTTGGGCAGTTCGGTGAACCAGACCAGGACGTACTTCCCGGTGGCACCGCCCTCGATCTCGACGGTCGTGGAACCGGACACGCTCTGCTCCGCCGCGACGGGCAGTTTCTCGTCCAAGGCGGCCTGGTCGCCGCCGACCGAGCTGTCGTCGCCGACACGGATCTGCACGCCGTAGTCATGGCCGGGCATCTCCAACTCGACCGCGTGGACCTCCTGGCTGGACTCCAGTTCGATCAGGAAACCCACTCCGGACTTGCCGACGCCCATGGGGTCCTTGTAGCCCTCGGTGTTCCACTCGGTGGAGGCGTCGCCGTCCAGCGCCCTGCCGGCCTTGTCCGAGTGCTCGTCGCCGTCGCCGAAGGGGTCGAACCCGGTGGCTCCGCCGATGGTCAGCTCCACCAGTTCCCGGGTCTGGTCGCCGTCCGTCTCCTCCTCGACGGCACCGTCGCCGCCCGCGGCCTCGTCCTCGGCCGAACGCATGTTGGCGCCGATCGTCCACGCGCCCACGACCACGGCGGCGAACAGCACCATCGCCAGGACGCCGACCAGGATCTTACGGGGAGAGGGCTGCGTGCGCGCGGCGCGACGGTCCATACGGGAGGGGGCCGAGCGTTCCCGGCTCCTTTCCTGGGGGCCCTCCCCGTTCCGCGCACCGGAGCCATCCCGCGCTCCCGCCGCGCCGCCTCGCGCGCTGCGGCGGGGCCCGGTGGTGCTGTCGAATTCCCCGGTACGCCGGGAGGTGCCCGGCTCCGGCGGTGGAGACTCCTCGGCGGGGGCGACCGGGAGCGGGATGAGACGGGGGACCTCGGCCA
>CALGOD010000299.1 GCA_937957845.1 uncultured Nocardiopsis sp. | reverse complement strand
CCCGCCTCCAGACCGCTGAGCACGTCGGTGTCCATGCGATCGCCGACCATGAGCGTGTTCTCCGAGTGCGCGCCCATCCGACGCAGTGCCGAACGCATCATCAACGGGTTGGGTTTGCCCACGAAGTAGGGGCGGCGTCCCGTGGCCTTCTCGATCAGGGCGGCGACCGCGCCCGTGGCGGGCAGGGGCCCCTCGGCGCTGGGCCCGGTCTCGTCGGGATTGGTGGCGATGAACCTGGCTCCGTCGCGGACCAGGCGGATCGCCCGGGTGATGGCCTCGAAGCTGTAGGTGCGGGTCTCACCGAGTACGACGTAGTCGGGGTCGCGCTCGGTGATGACGTAGCCGGCGTTGTGCAGGGCCGTGGTCAGACCGGACTCCCCGACGACGTAGGCCGAGCCGCCCGGACGCTGGGTCTGGAGGAACTGGGCGGTGGCCAGGGCCGAGGTCCAGATGGACTCCTCCGGGATGTCCAACCTCATGTTGAGCAGACGCGCTCGGAGGTCGCGCGGGGTGTAGATGGAATTGTTGGTCAGCACCATGAACGGGGTCTGGTTCTCGCGCAGTTCCGCGATGAGCTCGTCCGCGCCGGGGACGAGGTGCTCCTCGCGCACGAGCACGCCGTCCATGTCGAAAAGGTAGTTCCACTGGTTGCTCACGGCCCCATTGTGCCGTCATCGGCGCCGGACGCGCCATCACCACGTTCCGGTGGTCGGGATTCCTCTTCCCACCGTTCGGCGGTCCTTCCGACCGCACGCCCCGCCGCGCTCCGTGAGACCTCCGGCGCCCGCCCGCGGCATGATCCTCAGATCGGCGGCCAGGGCACGGCCGGCCAGTCCGGCGCCGGATAGGGGTGGACGCCGTGGTCCAGCAGCAATTCCACCCGACTGCGCACCGCGTAGACCTCGGGCCCGGTCAGATGTCCGGCCAACTCCCGGGACAGGGAGGTGTCGGGGTCCTTCAACTCGGCGTGCACGGACGCGAGCGCCTCCAGGGAGTCCTGCGGCAACGGCTGTCCCTGCCACTGCCAGAGCACGGTGCGCAGCTTGTAGTCCTCGGCGAAGGAGACGCCGTGGTCACAGCCGTACAGGTGACCGCCGGGCGTGGGCAACAGGTGGCCGATCTTACGGTCGGAGTTGTTGATCACCGCGTCGAACACCGCCATGCGGCGCAGGGCGGGGTCGTCGGTCCGGCGGGAGAGGTCGATCAGGTCGACGGTGGTGTCGCCGTGCACCCACAGCTGCACCATGCCCTCTCCGAAGGGACCGTCACGGTGGACCGTGGGCGGGACGACCGCCCAGCCCAGGGCCTCGGACACGGCGTAGGCGCTGACCTCGCGTCCGGCCAGGGTCCCCTCGGGGAAGTCCCACAGCGGGCGCTCACCCGCCACCGGCTTGTACACGCAGGCCGCGGAGCGGACGCCGTCGGAGACGGTGC
>CALGOD010000298.1 GCA_937957845.1 uncultured Nocardiopsis sp. | reverse complement strand
ACCAGGATGGGGTGTCGTGGTTCGGGGAAACGGCAAGGGTTCACCCGATTCGTCCGATTTTTTGGGCACGGTGCAGAGACGCAGGAACCTTCCCGCGTCAAAGACGGGGGACACTCCCATCACGCTCTTTTGAGGACGGGCCGGTGTTGCCGTTGGCAACGGGCCGAATCCCCTCCAGGTCGCGCTCGCCCTCGTCGTCGGTGGTCGAGCCCGTGCCGACACCCGGCTCCCGGCCGGCGGGATCGGACAGCTCCGGAGCGGTCACCGTGCGCGGACGCTCCTCCACCCCCAGGGGCGGATCGAGCTCGCCGTCCACCAGCCCCAGGTCGCGGAATCGGCGCGCCGTCACCAGTACCCGGCTCTCCAGCGACCCCACGGTCTGGTTGTAGGCGGTCACCGTCCGCGTCAGCGCACGACCCAGTCCCTCCACGTGCGCACCCAGCCTCCCCAACCGCTCGTGCAGCTGTTTGCCCAGGTCGAACACCGCCCGCGCGTTCTCGCTCAGAGCCTCCTGTTGCCAGGCGTACTGCGCCGTCCGTAGCAGGGAGATCAGCGTCGTGGGCGTGGCGATGTGCACCCGCCGCGACATCGCGTGCTCCAACAGTTCGGGGTCGTACTCCAGCGCGGGGGCGAGGAAGGCCTCCCCGGGGACGAACAGCACGACGAACTCCGGTGCCGGGGTGAACGCCGTCCAGTACGACTTCGCCGCCAGCTGGTCCACGTGCGTACGCAGGTGGCGGGCGTGGACGCGCAGGTGGCGGGCGGCCTCCTCCGGGTCCGCCTCCACCGCGTCCAGGTAGGCCGCCAGCGGAACCTTGGAGTCCACCACGATGTTCTTGCCGCCCGCCAGGCGCACCACCATGTCCGGCCGTCGTGACCCGTCGCGGGTGGCCGCCTGTTCCTCGAAGTCGCAGTGCGGTCCCATCCCCGCCAGCTCCGCCACCCGGCGCAGCTGCAGCTCCCCCCACCTGCCGCGTGCCTCGGGCCGCCGCAGGGCCGTCACCAGGGACCGGGTCTGGTCACGCAGGCGTTCGGACCCCTCTCGCACGTACTCGATCTGCTTGGCCAACTCGGCGTGCGCGGCCGCCCGTCCGGCGTCCACCTCCCGCAGCTGACGCTCCACCCGGTCCAGGGTCCGGGCCAGGGGTTCGACCATGCGCTCCACCGCCCGGCGCCGCTCGTCCAGGTCGCTCCCCGCCTCGGCGCCCACCGCGCGCAGCCGACCCTCCGCCAGTTCCAGGAAGCGCCGGTTGCTCTGGTCCAGGGCCTGCGCGGACAGGGCACGGAACCGGTCGGCGAGCTGTTCCTCCATGTAGGCGGCGCGCTCCTCGGCGGCGCGCGCGTTCGCCCGTGCCTCGGCGTCCCGGCCGCGGGCCAGGGTCCAACCCACGACGACGCCGAGCGCCAAGCCGATCAGGAGCATGAGTACCAGTGCGAGGCCGTTCATGGAGGCCTATGGTGTCAGCCCGCGATCCGGCGGACCCCCCGCCACGCAGGACAATCGGTGAGCAGACCCACCAAGACGGACATCTCCCATGCCCCGGATCGTGGGGATCCCAGAGTCGCACCCGCCCGTGGTCGTCACGGAACGCGCCGCGACCCACACGCGGAGTCGATGCTCGGAGCGCGTCGTTCCCTCCCCTTACTGCAGGTGGCGACGGAGAAGGAAAGGTACGCAGAAAACGGCCGATTCCGGT
>CALGOD010000297.1 GCA_937957845.1 uncultured Nocardiopsis sp. | reverse complement strand
GAAGGAGACGGTGGTCGGGAACCGTGTCCAGGGGAGGGCGCTCGTGAACTGTGACGCCGCCCGAAGGCGAATGGTTCCGCGTACCACTCGGATATCGCATCCCTTTGAGGAGAAAGGGAGAGACGGGGTCGTCAGTCCCGGCCGGGATCCAGCGCCGGATCGAGGTGGGTGACGAGGAAGACGTCGTCCTCGTCGCGGTGCTCGAAGATCAGGGCGGTGCTGCCCAGCGGCAGGACCTCTCCGCCGATGGTGCGCACCGGAATGGAGATCGAGGCGCCGCCGGCGGTGGTGATCTCGGCCTGTCCGAAGCCCTCGGTGGCCTCGCCGATACGGATCACACAGGTACGCCCGACCAGTTCGTGTTTGGAGTCGCCGCCACGCTCGGGGAGGAAGCGTTGGACGGACATGACCAGTCCGCTGGTGACCGCCCACGCGGCCACGACCGCGATCAGCAGGACCACCGCGCCCAAGGCGAGCAGCAGGGGCGTGGAGGTGGTGTCCAGCAGACCGGTCATGATGCTCCCCAACATGCTCACGAACCAGGCGACGCACACGAGGACGCTCAACGCCACCGTGACCGGTATCCGCCCCAACCCCACGCGGCCCATGACGGCGCTCAGGCCCACGGTGTCGCCGTCGGCGTCCACACCGTCGAGCAGGTCCAGGTCGGCCGCGCCGATGACCACGAAGATCCAGTAGGCGGCGACGACGATCAGCAACGGGGTGAGGACGACCGTCGGGAACCCGAAGGCGGTGCTCAGGAACAATCCCATCCATCCACCTTCGCCTTCGAGAGTCGTGATCGTGCCGGAACTCTACCGAAACGGCGGCTTCGGAGCCGCCCCGGGGAAGCGGATCGGCCGATCACGGCCGGGCGCGGTGATGCGACGGGTGCCCAGAGTAGGCATACGGGACCTCACCGGATGAGGACGGACCCGCCCACGGCCTCACCGAGTCGGCAGCGGGACCGAGCAGTCGGAACGCCGGCTCTCGGACGGTGACACGGGTCTGTTCGACGTCGGCGGGCGAGACGGCCACCGACGAGTTCCGGTGTGGCCGGAAGCGGTCAGGTTCGCCCGCACTCCGGAGGTCCCTGGGCAGCGCGGACGCGTTCTCGTCCCACCATGAGGCCGGCGAGGACAGGGATCCTGTGACCGTGGTTTGACCCGCGCGGGCCAGTCTGTTGTCGGTCTGAACGCCCCCGCGCTGTGAGAAGGACGCCTTCGTGAACGACCCGCCCTCCGCCCGGCAGAGCGCCGAGAGGCCGAGAACCCCCCTGAGTCGCGCCTTCCACCGGTTCTGGGCGGGCAGTCTGGCCGCCAACCTGGCCGACGGTGTCATGCTCACGGCGCTGCCCATGGTGGCGGCGATGCTCACCAACGACCCGCTGCTGGTGTCGGGGCTCATGGTGGCCCGCTTCCTCCCCTGGCTGTTGTTCGGCCTGGTGGCCGGGGTGATCGTGGACCGTGTCGACCGCGGGCGGCTCATGGTGGCCGCCAACCTGGTCAGGGGCGGCGCGCTCCTCGTCTTCGCCGGCCTGGTGGCCACGGAGAACGCCGCCGTGTGGGCGCTGTACGCCGTGATGTTCACGGTGATGCTCTGCGAGGTCTTCTACGACCTGGCGGGGAGGGCGATCCTGCCCGCCTTGGTCCCCACGGAGGACCTGGACCGTGCCAACGGAAGGCTCGTGGGGGGCAAGACCGTCACCGAGGACTTCGCCGGCGCTCCGTTGGCGGGTCTCCTGTTCGTGGTGGCCGCCTTCCTACCGTTGGCGGTGAACGCGGGAGCCTACCTCCTCGGCGCGTTCGTCCTGCTCGGCCTGCCGTCGGCGGTACGCCGGCCCGGGGGCGCACCGGGGGAGGGGGACCGGGACGACGCCGCACGCTCGGTGTTCGTGGACATGGGCGAAGGTCTGCGCTTCGTGTTCGGCGACCGGTCCTTTCGCGCCACGGTCGTGTTCAACGTGGTCACGAACATGGCCTTCGTCTCCCAGGCCGGTGTCCTGGTCCTCCTCGTCCAGGAGCACTTCGGTGTACCCGAGGCGCTCTACGGGGTGTTCCTGGCCTCCTCCGCCGTGGGGGCCCTCATCGGTGCGGGGCTGGCGAGTCGTCTCGTGGCGAGGGCGGGCCGTTTCCCCGTGGTGATGGCGGCCTTCACCACGATGGGTCTGTGCTGTGCGGGTTTCGGTCTGGCTCCCCACGCCTACGTCGCCGCTCTGGCCTGGCTGCTGTTGGGCGCGGCGATGGCGGTCTCCAACATCACGGTTCTCGGAGCCGTGCAGGTCATCGTCCCGGCAACCCATCTGGGCCGGGTGATGTCCTGTGTGCAGGTGCTCGGCTTCGGGATGGCGCCCCTCGGGGCGTTCGCCGGCGGTCTCATCGGACGCGTGGAACTGTTCTACGTACCCCTCACGTCAGGGGCCCTGATCCTCCTCGGCCTGATACTGGCCGCCCCCTCCCTACGCCGTGTGCTGGCGAGGGCGGGCGAACGGGAGACCGCGAACAGCGGTGACGACGCGCGCGGGGACCTGTGAACCCGGGCTGTCGGCCGTGTGGGGAATCGCAGGAAGAGGGGCTCGACGAAGACCCGGGGGAGGTGTCGGTCGGACGTGGTCCCCGTCACCACGAAGATCCGGTGGGCGGGGACGGCGGTCGGGAGAGGGGGGACGTCCACCGGAGACCGAAGGCGGTGATCGGGAAAGACTCACCGGTTCGCCTCCGCGCTCAAAGGCCACGACCCTGTCGAAGCGGCGGCTTCAGGGCCGCTCCGGGGAGCCGGATTGGCCGGTTGTGGCCAGGGGCGGTGGTCCGACGGGCGGGAGTACGCGTCCGGCACTTCAGTGAAGGAAGCGGCGCTGCCCGAGGATGAGTCCGTCGGCGTCCAGGACGAAGACGTCGGCGAAGTCGACGTCGGAGGGTTCTCCGGAGGCGGTGCGCGGGAAGGAGGCCCTGATGAAGCGACCGATCGCCACGACGTGCGAAGCCTGGCCGAAAACCTGGTACAGGGTGTGCGTCCCCGAAAGGCGCGACTGCGCTTCGTGGAAATCCGCGGCCTGCTCATGTCCGCGTATGAAGACGGCGCCGGGGTGTCTGAGCTGCACCTTCTCCGAGAGCAGGGACAGGTAGCCCTCGACGTCCTGGGAATCCAGATAGTGGTAGAACAGGCGTACGTGGTCCACTCCGGCGGCGGTGAGGGCCGCACTCGGCGCGGGGGACCTGATGTGGTCTCCGCCGGCAGGCATCTCGAAAACCCCTCCCTTTCGGCCTTCCGCTCCTCGGTCATGTTGCGTTTCGATAAAACGACGAGGTCCTGCGGGTCCACTTCAGATCATGTGGGAAGGCGGTATTCCGCCACTATCAAGGCGCTATCACGCTCGGTGTCACCACTGCTCCGCACAGTGTTTCGTCGATTTTTGAGATGAAAAGTGATAGATGGTAAAGGCACTTATGTGTAAGAGCGATCTGCGCGTTTCGGCCTGTTGATGTAGGGATTGACCAGGGCTGGATCGGTCGGCAGGGGAGGAGATTCTCCTGATCTTCCGTATTCTCGGCCATCTTCAGGTCGACTCCTCCGCAGGTCCGGTGCGGATTCCTCCCGGCCGTCAACAGGTCATCCTCTGCGCTCTGCTTCTGGAAGCGGGGCACGTGGTCTCCACCGACTATCTCGTCGACGCGATCTGGGATGAGGGGCCCCCGGAGACCGCACGCACCCAGGTGCAGATCTGTGTCTCCCGCCTGCGTAAGAGCCTCGCCCAGACCAGTGCCGAACTGGTCACCCAACCGCCGGGGTACGTACTCCGTGTCGATACCGAACTCATCGACATGCACAGGGCCCGGACCCTCGCGGAGGAGGCCGACGTCGTCGCCCGTGAGGGGAGGGCGGCCGAGTCCGCGGCATTGCTCAGGGAGGCGGTCGCCCTGTGGCGCGGACCCGCGCTCAGCGGAGTGTCCAGCGGGCTGCTCGCCACCAAGGCGGCCCGACTGGACGAGAGCCGCACCAACCTCACCGAGACCTACCTCGACATCGAGTTGGGCCTCGGACGTCATCACCTCCTCATCGGTGAGATCACCGCCCTGGTCCAAGAGCATCCCCTGCGGGAGAGACTGCGCGGACAGTTGATGCTCGCCCTGTACCGCTCCGGCCGTCGGGCCGAGGCCCTGGAGACCTATCGGCGCGGACGCGAACTGCTCATCGAGGAACTCGGACTGGAACCGGGAGAGGAGCTGCGCTCCCTGGAGGCCGCGATCCTCTCGGGCGATGCGCAGCTGCGGCTCCGTGAGGAACCCGAACCCCTCATCGTCCTCGCTCCCCCGACAACACCGTCGGATCCTCCCGGCGCACAACCGGTGCCCGCTGCCTCCACTCTCGTTGCCGACACTGACACTGACACAGCTGTCGCCACCGCCACCGAGGCCAGAGCCACGGGGTCCGACGTCCGTCCCCGCCAACTTCCCGCTGACAGCGCGGACTTCGTCGGTCGTACCGAGTGGATCGACGCGGTCGAATCCTGCCTGCTGGGCGGGGAACGCGGCCGGGCCGTGGGCGTGGCCGTCCTCATCGGCAGACCCGGAGTCGGCAAGAGCGCCCTGGCCACGCACGTGGCACACCGGCTGGGTGAGGACTCCTTCCCCGACGGCCAGCTCTACTGTGACCTGAGGGGCAGCCGGGAACAGCCCATGGAGAGCACCGACGTCCTCGGGCGCTTCCTGCGTGCTCTTGGTATCCCGGGCCAGTCCATACCCGACTCACGGGACGAACGCGCTGAGATGTACCGGAGCCTGCTCTCCCAGCGCAGGATTCTCGTCGTCCTCGACGACGCGGCCTCCGAGAGCCAGGTCACCGCCTTGTTGCCGGGCCATCCCGGCTGCGGGGTGATCGTCACCAGCCGGGCCAGGCTCACGGGCATCCCCGGCGCGCGGATGGTCGAGCTCGACGTCCTCTCCCAGGAACAGTCCGTGGACCTGCTGCGCAGTGTGGTCGGAGCGGGACGTGTGGACGCCGAACCCGCCGCGGCCGTCGCCCTCGTACGCGCGGTCGGACAGCTCCCCCTCGCGCTGCGCATCGTCGCCGCGCGCCTGGCGGCCCGAAGTCACTGGTCGCTCGCGTCCATGGTCAACCGCCTGTCCGACGAACGGCATCGGCTGGACGAACTGGCCCACGGGGAGATGACGGTACGGGCGAGCCTGTCGTTGACCTATGACGGAATGGACGATCGGACCCGTCGAATCCTGCGTCTTCTGGCCTTGGCCGACGGGCCCAGCCAGCCGGGATGGATCGCGGGGGCGCTCCTGGACGACCACCGGCCCTACGCCCTGGACCTGATGGAGCCGTTGGTCGACGCCCAGATGCTGGACGTCGTGAGCATCGACGCCTCCGGAGACCCCCGTTACCGGTTCCACGACATCATCCGCCTCTTCGCCAGGGAACGCCTTTTCGACCAGGAGACAGAGGTCGAGCGGAAAAGGGTGGGGGCGAGACTGGTCGGGGGATGGCTCTTCCTGGTGGACGAGGCCAACAAACGGCTCCAAGGAG
>CALGOD010000296.1 GCA_937957845.1 uncultured Nocardiopsis sp. | reverse complement strand
GCACGATGCGCTCGCGTTCGCGCTCGTGTTCACCCTGGCCGATCGCCCCTTGCCGCATGGCGCAATGATAGGTCGCCGCGGCTCGGGCACTTCACGGAGAAAATACTTAGGGTGATGCTAACCTTTCGCGTGCACGGTTCATCGACACCTCATCGACACCGCCGCCGCATCGGGACGGTGGTCGCCCAGAGCCGGTCCCCTTGCGGGGCTCGCCACGGCGCCACGCCCGCCCTCGCACGGGTTCGGGCACCGCGCCCGCGTCGCGATGCACCGGCCAGGAAATGGGAACAGCACATGAGCACACCCCCCGACACGAGCCCGACCCCCGACGACCGCACCGAGGAGATCGACCTCGAAGCGCTGAGGGCCAGGTACGCCCGCGAACGCGACCGCCGTATCCGCCCCGACGGCTTGGCCCAGTACCGCTCCGCCGCGGGCGAGTTCGGCTACTACGCCAAGGACCCCTACACACCCCGCACCGAGCGCGAGCCCAAGACCGACACCGTGGAGGTGCTCGTGATCGGCGGCGGGTTCGGCGGCCTGCTGACCGGCGCCCGACTGCGACAGGCCGGCGTCGAGTCGATCCGGATGTTGGACGAGGCCGGCGACTTCGGCGGAACCTGGTACTGGAACCGCTACCCGGGCATCCACTGCGACATCGAGTCCTACTCCTACATGCCCCTCCTGGAGGAGGTCGGCTACGTGCCCGAGTGGCGTTATGCGCCTGGCGAGGAGATCCGTCGGCACGCCATCGCGATCGCCGAGACCTTCGGCTTGTACCGCGACACCTTGTTCCATACCCGGGTCACCGCTCTGACCTGGGACGAACAGACCGACGAGTGGGTGGTCGAGACCGACCGCGGCGACCGGATGCGCGCCCGGTTCGTCATCACCTCGTCCGGCACGCTGACCCAGCCCAAGCTGCCGGGCATCCCCGGCATCGAGACGTTCCGCGGGCACACCTTCCACACGAGCCGGTGGGACTACGGCTACACCGGCGGTGACCAGAACGGCGGCCTCGAAGGTCTCGCCGACAAGAGGGTCGCGGTCGTGGGCACCGGGGCGACCGGTGTGCAGGTCATCCCGCACGTGGGGCGCGACGCTCGGCACCTGTACGTGTTCCAGCGCACTCCGTCCACGGTGGACGTGCGCGACAACCGGCCCACCGATCCAGAGTGGGCGGCCTCCCTACGGCCCGGCTGGCAGCGCGAACGCATGCGGAACTTCCTGGAGATCATCGCCGGTGAGGAGGTCGAGAACGACCTGACCCGTGACGGGTGGACCTCCACCGCACGGCTCCAGCGCAAGATGATCACCGGGGCGGTGGACACCAGCGTGTCCCCGGAGGAGCGCGAGCGGATCGAGGAACTCGTCGACGCGCGGAAGATGAACGCCATCCGGGCGCGTGTGGACGAGGTCGTGGAGGACCCGGCCACGGCCGAACTCCTCAAACCCTGGTACCGCTACATGTGCAAGCGGCCCTGCTTCAGCGACCACTACCTCCAGACGTTCAACAGGCCGAACGTCACCCTGGTCGACACCGCCGACCACGGCGGTATCACGCGCATGACCGAGGACGCGATCGTCGTCGGTGAGACCGAGTACCCCGTCGACTGCGTCATCTTCGCCACCGGGTTCGACCTCGGTGTCTCGGGGGTGCTGTCCGGCACGATGCCGGTCCGCGGCCGTGGCGGGCGGGAACTGCTCCAGGCCTGGGGCATGGGACCCCGCACGCTGCACGGTTTCTACAGCGACGGGTTCCCCAACCTCTTCCACCTGGGTGCGCTGCAGAACGCCAACTCGGTGAACTTCACGCACATCCTGTCGGAGCAGGCCGAGCACATCGCCGCCGTCATCGCGCGGGGCCGCAAGGCCGGTGTCCGCGCGATCGAACCCTCCACGGAGGCGGTCGACGCCTGGATCCGGACCGTGCGGGAGACCGCGCACGACACCTCCGCCTTCCAGGCCGAATGCACACCCGGCTACTACAACCTGGAGGGCGCCGGCCTTCCCGCAGGTGTCACCTACAGCCCCGGGCCCGTGGCCTTCCACCGGCTGCTCGCGGACTGGCGTGAGAACCACATGCACGAGGTCCTGGGCACCGAGGGGTAGCCCGAGGCGTCCACCTTTCGTCCGGAGCGCGGGGCGCTCCGTGCCCCGCGCCCCGGACCTCCCTTCCCCACTCCCCTCCGACCCGAGGATCCCTCATGGAACAGCCTGGCCACAGGCCACCACGTAACGCCACCATCCATGTGCTCGCGGCGCTCGCCCTGGTGGGGGTGACGGCCGGATGCTCCGCCACGGCCGACGCCGACCCGGAGCCGGAACAGTCCGCGGACCTGACCGCGCGACTCCTGACGCGGGTGAGTCCCGTCCATGAGGAGATCGGGATGGCCCTGCTCGAAGGCCCGACCTTCGACGCCGACGGTCGTCTCGTCGTCGTCGACGTCACCGCCCCCGCCGGCGAGCCCAAGGTGTGGCGGGTGGACACCGACTCCCAGGAGGTGGAGCCGGTGTTCACCGACGACGCCGGCGTGTACACCTCAGCGCAGTTCAGCCCGTTCGACGACCGGCTGTACCTGACGGACTTCGCCGGCGGAAGGATCGTCAGCATCACCCCGGAGGGGGAGGACGAGACCGTGTTCTTCTCCGAGGAGGTCGACGGAACACGGATGCACCCGGACGACCTGGCCTTCGACGAGGCCGGGAACATGTACGTCAGCGACTCCCTCGGCTTCGACGCCCCCGCATGGGAGGCCCGGGGCCGAGTGGTCAGGATCGATCGGGAGAGCGCGGAGGCCACCGTCCTGGCCGAGGAGTTGCCCGCGCCGAACGGCATCTCCTTCGACGAGGACTTCGCCGGCCTGTGGGTCGGCCAGTACGCCGCGAACCGTGTCGACTACTACGCGCTCAACGAGGAGGGGACCGAGGTGGAGACCTCGCACACCGCCCTCCACTTCGACGGCGGCAGGAGCCGGATCGACTCCATCGCGGTCGACGCCGGCGGGAACCTCTACCAGGCGGTGCACGGTCAGCCGAGCATCTTCGTGTACAGCTCGACCGGGGAGCACCTGGGGACGGTCACGGTGCCCTCCGAGGCCGCCGAGGGACTGGACACGGCGACCAACGTCGCCATCAAGCCGGGGACGACCGACGCCTACATGACCGTCAGCGGGGACGACGGCGGGTTCGTCTACACCTTCGACGCGCTCGACGAGGGGATCCGCCAGTCCAACGGCGGGTAGAAGGTTCCTCCCTCCCCCGGCGACCGTGCTCCCGTGGTCATTTTCGGCTCCGAAACCGACCACAGGAGCACGGTCGTCCTCGTGGAGCGCACATTTGACATTGACACTGTGACAAGGTCTTGGCTGGGTGTCGGAGGTGGTTCCCATCAACACGTCGCACACGAACCCACAGCACACGCACCTGACACACCTGGTCGAAGCCCTGTCCGCCGACGCCTCGTCGACGCGCCTGAAGGCGGCCCTCGCGGTCGGTTCCGCCCCCGACCCCGCTCTGGTCGACGTCCTTCTGGCACGGTGCGCGGTCGAACCCGACTTCTTCGTGCGGGACATGCTCACGTGGGCGTTGACCCGTCTGCCCTCGGACGTCACCGTTCCCGGGCTGCTCGCGCAACTGTCTTCGGAGAACCCGCAAGCCCGTGCCCAGGCGCTGCACACACTGTCCAAAGTCGGGGACGCCGACGCATGGCCCGCGATCACGCGTTCCCTGCTGTGCGACCCCGACGACGAGGTCGCCCGGAGCGCATGGCGTGCCGCCGTCACCCTCGTGCCCGACGGGCGGGAGAAGGACTTGGCCGAGGAACTGGTCACCCAGCTCGCTCGTGGCGACCGGGAGGTGCGGTCGAGCCTGAGCCGTGCCCTCGTCGCGCTCGGGGAGGCGATCGAGCCAATGCTCGAAGCGGCGAAGGAGAGCGACGACCCGGACGTGCGCGCCCACGCGAGCGCCACGGAGCGGCTTCTGCACGATCCCGACGCCGGTTTCGAGCTCTCCGTCGAAGAGGCGAAACGGTCCTACGCGCTCGGTGGGCGTTAGCGTGCTGATCGGTGAGGTGGCGCGCCGCTCGGGTGTGAGCACCAGGATGCTCAGGCACTACGACGCCCTCGGTCTGGTGCGGCCGACCGGCCGCACCGTGGGCGGTTACCGCGAGTACTCCGAGGAGGACATCCGGCGGCTCTTCCACGTGGAGAGCCTGCGGACCCTGGGCCTGTCGCTGCGCCGGATAGGACGCGTCCTGGAGGATCCCGACTTCACCCCGTCCGCGCTCATCGGTGATCTCGTGCGAGAGACCGAGGAGCGGTTGAGCCGGGAGCGGGAACTGCTCAAGAGGCTTCGCGCGGTCGACGCCTCGGACCCCTCCCGATGGGAGGACGTCCTGCGCATCGTCGAACTCCTGCGTGGGCTCGGCTCACCGAACGCCGCGCGGCGGCAGCGGGCCGTGTTGGACCCGAAGGCGAACGTGCCCGCCCAGGTGCTGGCCGAGAAGCTCTTGGCCGAGTCCGATCCGAACGTCGCCGGGGCTCTGCGGTGGGCGTTGGCACGGGCAGGCCATGACGCCGTGGCGAGCCTGGCACCGGGCCTTGCCTCGGAGAACGTCGATGTTCGGCGACGTGCGGTGACGGCGCTCGCCGAGATCCCCGGTGAGGAGTCGACCGCGGCGCTCGCGGACGCGCTCCAGGATCCGGACGCGACGGTCCGCGGGCACGCCGCCTTGGCGTTGGGAACGCGTGGTGTGCCCGCAACGGTGCCCGTGCTCGTCGGCATGGTGGTGGCCGGCGCCAACGACGTCGATGCGGCCGAGATCCTGGGGACGTTGGCACGGGACGCGGAGAGGACCGACACGGTCAGAAAGGCGCTGGTCGACGCTCTCGCCGCCTCCGGCGCGGATTCCGCGGTGCGGATGCGTCTGGTCCAGGCGCTCGCGGAGATGCCGGGTACCGTCGCGCTGGACGTTCTGCGGTCCTTGGCCCACGACGACGACCGGGTCGTGGCCCGGACCGCGTCGTTCTTCGCGGACAGGATCGAGGAGCGGGAACGCGACCGCGCCGCAGACGGCACAGAGTGGTGACCCCGGCCCGGGAGGCGCGCTCCAGAACCGGGCATGGGCCGTTCAACGTGGGCGAGGGTGTCCTGGCCTTCCCATCTCGAAAACGGCACGGGTGGATTCTTGAATTCCGCTCCGAGAATCCCGAAAGGGAAAAGGGGTGCGAGGAGCCTCTTTCCCGGGCGCCGCGATGCTTGCGCTCCACCGCCCTCTTTTCGGCGGGCACCGAGAGGAGAGCGGTGGAATCCCGGTCAACGACCCCGACTCACAACATGGGGTCCTGGACGCTCAGACCGAGTTCGAGCTTTCCGAACAGCCTCAGAACCCGTTCGTAGTCGTTGAGAGCGTGCGCCCCGCCCGCGTGGACGTCGCGCCACAGACGCTGCACGACGCCGGAGGAGTCGAGCACACGCCCTCCGGATCCGTCGAACACCCGGTCGGCGGCGCGCACCGCGCTTCTGGCGGAGGCGGCCAGATCCCGTCGAACGACCGTGCGCAGGGACATCGGTACGGGCTTGGCCTGTTCGACCAGGGAGAGCATCTCTCGGAGGTTGTGCTCGATCAGCACCCGGGCGGCGTCCAGGTCGTGGGCCGTCTCGGCCACCCTCACCTGGACGAGGGGGTCGTCGACCGCGCTCAGGCCCTTGCCCGTGGTCTCACGGTGCGCGGCACGGACGCGGGTGCGCGCGTACTTCACGTGTTCTCGGTAGGCGCCCATGGTCATCCCCACCAGGGGGACCGTGACCGCGTGGGGGAGGAACGTACCGAAGGGCAGACGGTAGAGGGGTGCGTCGTTCACTTGGTGTCCGGGGACCCTGCACACCACGGTGAGCCTGCTGCTGAGCACCCGGTGGGAGGGCACGAAGGCGTCCTCGACCACCAGGTCGTGGCTGCCCGTGCCGTTCAGCCCGACCGCGTCCCACACCGCCTCCACCTTGTAGTCCCCCAGGGGGACCAGGAAGGTGCACATCTCCGGGGACTTCCTCGAGTCGTGGTGGACGAGTCCGCCCAGCAGGGCCCAG
>CALGOD010000295.1 GCA_937957845.1 uncultured Nocardiopsis sp. | reverse complement strand
CTCAAGGAAGGGACCCCCGCCATGCCCCGTCCCCCACGGTCCCGGTGGATGTGGTTCTCCGCTGGTGCGACGGCCGCGGTCGTGGTCGCGACCGCGGTCCTGCTGTGGCAGCGCCCGACCGGCCCCGCGGAGCACACCACCGCCGAACCGCCCACTGAAGAACTCGCCGTCCCCTCGTCGGTGGACGCGGTGGAGTGGACGTGGGAGGCTCCGGACGGTGTCGCGGTCCGGCGGGTGGACCGGGCCGCGGCGGGAGCGGTGGCGGTCCTGGACGACGGGGTTGTCGCCGTGCACGGCCGGACCGGCGCGGAACTGTGGCGCTACCGGCATCCTGGCGCCGCGGTGGACGCTGGGGTGACCCCCGACGGGCGGACGGTGGTCGTGGCCGTGCCCGACAGCGGGGACGGCGCGCGACTGCTGACACTGGACGCCGCCACCGGTGAGACCGTCGCGGCGGTGGACGGCGCGGAGTTCGCCGCCCCGGAGCATCCGAACATCGGGCGGCTCACCAGCCGTACACGCGTGTCCCTGCGCTCCTCCGGCGAGGAGACCGCCCTGGTCGCGCGTGACCTGCGCACCGACGAGGTCGTGTGGGAGTTCGACGGCGGACCGGAGTGCGCGCTCGACGACGAGGACGGGGTCGCGGTCACGGTTGACCTGGTGCTTCCGGTCCTGCTGTGCGGCGCGGACGGGACCGCTTTCACCGAGGACGGGGACGCCGACGCGCTCGCCGCGGTCGTGGCGCTGGACGCCCGCAGTGGCGAGCAGGTGTGGCGCCAGGAGTGGACCCGTCCCGCACAGCGGCCGTTTCCCCGGATCGACGTCGCCGCGGACGAGGAGAGCTACCAGGACGGGCTCTCCTCGGACGGTACGGCGGCAGTTGTCGACGATCCCCGCCTCGACGGCACGCCCAGGGTGTTCGACCTGCGGACGGGGAACGAGGCCGCCGACGGTCTTCCCGAGGCGCCGGGCGCCCAGACCTGGTTCACCGGGGTGGGGACCGAGACGTTCGTGGCCGTGCGGGTCACGGAGGAAGGCACCGTCGAGTACGAGCGGACCGACTACTCGGGGACGGTCACCGCACGCGCCGCCGCGCCGGTGCCTCCCGACGAGTTCGTGGTGGAGAACTCGGTGCTGCTCGCCGACGCGGTGGTGCGGCTCGTTCCCGGCCCGTGGGTGGACGGCGACGGCGGCCCGCTGATGGACCGGGTCGAGGTCGCTGTTGTCCCGTGGGGAGCCGACCGGGCCGCGCACACGGTCGAGGTGGCCGCACCGGAGCCGCTGGACGGTGTCGAGGGACTGCGGCTGCTGCCCGTGCCCGGAGCGGTCGTGGTCACCGGTGCGGGCGAGGACACCGGGGCGCTCACCGGGCTGCGGTGAGCGCCCGGGGTCAGTTGGTCAGCCTGATTCCCTGTTCGAGTTTCTCGTAGTCGTCGAGGTCCACGGCGCGGTAGGCGTCGCGCACGTCGGCGTAGCCGTCCCAGTACTCGTCCCGGTAGTCGTCGGTGACCTCCTCCATGCCGTGCTCGACGATGAGGCCCTCGGCGATGCGGTCCAGTTCCCGGCCGTCGCTTCGGGGGAACTCGTGCAGCGGCCTGATCCGGTCGCCGCCCTCGGTGTCCTCGGCGAGCAGTTCCGGAGGGACGTCGGAGGCCTTGATCCGGCCGTCCTGCAGCAGCGCGTCGAGCATCTGCAGTCGTGTCTGGGTGCCCAGGCCGGTGCGCGTCGTCTCGCTGTCGCCGCTGTTGGTCGGGACGTACTCCACCGAGGGGCCGTCCTGTTGGCCGAGTCCGTAGCGGACCGCCTCGTCGGTGATGCTCAGCACGATCTCGCTGGCGGTTCCCCGGCCGACCGGAGAGCACCGCGACCCATTCCTGGCCGGAGCTGGTCTACCTGCCCTCCCCGGAACTGAACCCGGTGGAGGGCGTGTGGTCACACCTCAAACTCACCGCGTTGGCCGCCTCGCCGCGCTGGGCCTGGCTGAACCGGCCGGTGCCGTCCGCGCTTTGGCACCTCCGGCACCGTCTCGACCCGCTCCACGGATTCCTCGCCCACACCCGACTTCGAATCAGAACCTGATCAACGAGTCTCGAAGACACCTCGCCCCGTGCCTGTGGTCAGCTGCCCCTGTTGCCCTGGGAGAAGTTCTCGTAATCCGACGCGTAGAACCGCTGGATGTCGTTGTATCCGTTCCCGTAGGCCGACAGGTAGTCGTCGACGGCTTCGTGTACAGTCACAGTCTTCGTCTCGCCATCCCCGCCGATGGGCAGTTCCACGGTCTCCTGCTGCAGGATGTTGGAGGCGGCTTCCACGCCCGCCCGTCGCTGGTCACCGGGTGCCCACTCGTCCGCGGAGTTCGGGATCTCCAGCCGTCCGGGTGCCCCGTGAACGTAGATGTCCTCAAGATCCTGGTAGGAGATGTCCCGGTTCTCGTTCTCAGCGAGGAACTTGACCGCGAGCAGTTCGTACTCGTTGACCGTCTGGGTTTCACCCGAGACCCCGGAAACGTTCGGAACCGTGTAGGAGGAGATTCCCGAATTGACGATGTTTCCCCCGTGGTATTTGAGGAAGTCCGCGAGCGGCGCCCCGACCGGGGGAGGAAGCGGCCCGGTGACGGAGGCCATCACCATGTCGCTGGCCAGTTTCCGTTCCGTGATCGTCTGCTCGATGTCTGCCGAGCGGTCCGCCGCCTCGTTCATCAGGGCCGCCTCGAAGAGCCCGTTGAGGATTCCCGCCTCGGTGCCGTTGACCCGGAATCCGTAACTGTCCGGCTCGCCGCCGAGATAACTGGTGAACTGGTCACTCGAATGCAACTGAACGGCCGCATAAGTGTCGATCGCGGTGGCCTCGTCCGCAACGATGTACTGGAGGAACCTCGCCCGGCCGAACTCGTTCAGCACCAGGTTCTCGTTGCTGTCGAAGTTGAAGACCCAGTCGGACTCCGCCAGCCCTTCCTCGCTCAACTGGGCGTCCATTCCGAAATCGTCCATGTAGGCGACGAAAATCCCGGCGAGGCTCTCCGCGAGTTCCGGGTTGTACTGGCCGAAAGCCGCGTTTCCGTCATCGCCCACGGTCACCCCTGTGTTGGTGAGCGCCGCGAACGCGTCGTTGCTGGTGATGTGCTTGATCAGGCCTGCGGTGGCCTCGCCCGCCAGGAGGCGCTGCTCCTCTCCCGCTTCGCCGTCGGTCCTGGAGTACTCGGGAATCCAGTCGGTCAGGCCACTCACCGCCTCGCCGTCGTCCGACCACTCGAAGGCATAGAGGCCGCTCAGTACCTCCCCCGGTTCCGTACCGAAGCGGGGGTGGGAGTAGTCCCCGGTCAGCAGTGCGTGGTTGGCCTCGATGTTGCGGGTCGCGGCCTCAACGAGGGGAATTCCCGTCGCCGAGGTGAGTTCGAGCGGCGGCCCGAGAGCCGGATCCGCCATCTCGTGGCCGAGGGTGGAGAGCAGGTTGACGGAGAAGTCCTCGCCTCCCTCCAGGTCGTCGTCGGTGCCGCCGAGGAGACGGGAGAGTCCGACGATGTCGTCCGCCCAGTCGACGTACCCGTAAGGCATGGGGCCTTCGGTCTGGGTGTCGTCCACCGGGCCGACGGCCGCGTTCCGCACACTCTGCGGTAGCTGCTCGAACGACCCTCCAAGGTCCTCGTGGGAGAGCGTCAGAATGCCCTCGCCCAGCACCTTGAGGAGTTCTTCCTTCTCCTCGTCGCTCATCGTGTCGAGTTCGTCGAGGTGCCGGGGGATCTCGACGACGTTGTAGGGCAGGTCGTGGTCTCCGTCCGCGTCGTCGAGCTCGGCGTAGAAGCGTTCCAGGAAGGCGATCTCCCCCGCGGGAAGTCGGCCGCCGTTCTTCTGAGCCTCCTGCGCCTTGAGGCTGATGACCGCGAGCGCCGCGAGGATCTCCGCGTACTCGGCGTCGAGTTCCGCACCGTCCTCCGAGAGGTAGCGGTCGAGGTTGTTGGCCATCCGCACCGCTTCGTCCTCGGTGAGGGGCAGGGGCGGTTCGGATTCGGCGCCCATGATGTTGTAGGGGGCCCAGCCCAGCACCCCGGCGTCCACCAGTTCGCGCACGTGCTCGGGTTCGGGGCCGTCGCGCAGCATCTGCCCCTTCTCCTCGGCGCGGTCCTGGAACTTCTCCCACAGGTCGGCGGCTTCGCCGTTGTAGTGGTCGAGCCGCTCCTGCCGTTTCTCGGCGATCTTGGCGTCGCGGCCTGCCGTTGGGGAGGGCCGCTCCGGCGGTGTCTCCCCGGGGGCGACCGGGGGCGGTCCCGGTTCGGGGGTGGGTTCGTAGGGGACCCCGAAGTCGTCGGCGACCTCGTCCTCCCAGTCGTCGATGAGCTGCTGGCGCTTGTCCTTGAACCATTTGACGTCGTCGGCCCACATGTCGGTCACGCCGGCCGCGTAGACCACGGCCATGGAGGAGCGCTGCCACAACTGCTCGTCGTAGTCGCCCTCGCCGCGGATGTCCTCGGTGACCAGGTCGGTGAACTCCACGGCCGCGCCGGTGAAGGCCGACCGCAGGTCGCCGGAGCGGCCGATGATGCGCCCGGCGACGTCGTACAGGTCGTCGGCCGCCGCGCGGATGGTTTCCTCGTCTGCTTCGGTGTCCTGGGGATCGAACGATGCCATCTTCGACGTGTTTCCGGTTCCTGGGGAGGGGTTATTCGCCGGTGTAGCGGCTGGTCTGCTCGTTGATCTGGCGCGACAGCACCCCGCCGACGTCGGTGAAGTCGTCTCCGGCCTCGCTGTCGGTGTTGGCGGTCTGCTGGGCTCCGGCCTGCACGTTTCCGCCCAGCGACATGCCGTGCTCCTGGATGTCGGCCATGAGCGCGGCGTTGGCCTCACCGAACTCGGGATAGGCGTTCGCGCACGGCGGCTCCACCGCGGCGGTCTTGGCGGCGGTGATCGCGTCGTCGAACGCCGACTTCAACCCGGTGAAGGTTTCCGCGATCGTGACCGCGCCCTCCCCCCGCTGGTAGGCCTCATAGGGGTTGGCGCCTACCTCGTCGCCCACGTCCTACCTCCTGTCGAACGAGTTCTGCCGGGCGCACGGGGGCCACCGTGCTTCCTTACCGCTTCTGCTCACGTCCGCCGGGAGCGGTGCGGGGAACCCGGCGAAGGTCCGCGTTCCGCGCCCGGTGAGAAATGGGTGCGGTGGTTGGAGCAGTATCTCCCATCCGCCTTCGCCAGACCAATTCGTCCTTGTCTCCGAAGAGGGCAGAACCGCGTGTGGCAGGGGGTTCGTTCGGATCAGAGATCTGTCAGGAAACACGTCAGCCTCCATAGCCTGCAAAAAGAGAATTGGTGGCGACTCAGCGGCCGGTGGCGTCGCTTCGGCGGTGTGACCGAATGTGGCCAACGAGACCGCTGTGATATCAATGTCCGTGGTTTCTGCTTCCATCCGTAAACTGCGGCCCGCCTGTCCGTGCTCGGCGTGGTTCCGGACGGACCAACACGGACGCGGACACCGGAAAGGACGGTCAATGAACTCCCCTGACGCGCCGCCTCGGACCCGTGTCCCGGCGTGGGCCGGGATCGTGCTGTGTGTCGCGGGGGCGTTGACCGCCCTTGTCGCGCCGCTGTTCTCCACCGCGGAGAGTTCCGGTGTCCCGGGGGCGGTCCGCGCGGTCCTGTGGGCGCTGGCGGGCGGGCTCACCGTCGGATCCGTCCTGACGGAAGGGGCGTCGCGGTGGCGGCGAACGCTTCCGGTTGTCGGGGTGGTCGTGGCCGCGGCGGTTGACCTGGCGGCCTTCCGGCACCTGCTCACCGGGCAGGAGCACGGCGGCCCGTGGCAGTTCTCCCACCTCGTGGGCGTGGTCGCGGCGCTGCTCGGCGCGGGAGCGGTCGCGGGAACGCCCCTCCACCCGGGACGCCGCGGGGCGTCGCTGCTGGCCCCGGCGGTCGGTCTGCTGCTGGCCCCGGTGCTGCTGCTCGTTCCCGCGTCCGTGGCGGACCTCACCCGGGCCGAACACACGACCGCCTCGGCGGAGACACCGCCGCCGGTGCCCACCAAGGTGACCGAAGCGGCGTGGGAGTGGACCGCTCCGGAGGGGATGCGGGTCACCGGCGTGCATCCCACCGCCGCGGGCGCGCTCGTCTCGCTCGACG